>CAJBLW010000025.1 GCA_903953985.1 uncultured Burkholderiales bacterium | reverse complement strand
GTAGTCGGAGTGACCAAACGGTGTGTATTTTTCGTCGATGTCCTTGTCGGCAACTCCCTTGCTCTTCAAGTAGGCGCGCAAAATTTTGTTGGTGGTGCGTGGGTACACATAGTCGGTGCCCAGCAAGACCCAACGCTTGGCGCCACCGCCGTCTTTGCTCATCAAATAATCCACCGCTGGAATCGCTTGCTGGTTGGGCGCAGCGCCGGTGTAGAACACGTTCTTGCTCAGCTCTTCACCTTCGTATTGCACGGGGTAGAACAGCAAGCCGTTCATTTCTTCGACCACAGGCAGCACCGATTTGCGCGACACCGAAGTCCAGCAACCGAAGATCACCGAGACTTTGTCTTGACCGAGCAACTGCTTGGTTTTTTCAGCGAACAACGGCCAGTTGGAGGCCGGGTCCACGATCACGGGCTCGAGCTTTTTACCCAGCACACCGCCCTTGGCGTTGATCTCGTCAATCGCCATGAGTACGGTGTCTTTCAACACGGTCTCGGAAATCGCCATGGTGCCCGACAAGCTGTGCAGCACGCCGACTTTGATGGTGTTGCCCGCTTGCGCTTGGGCTTGGTGCGCAAAAGTCAAACTGCCCGCTGCGATAGCGGCTGCGGTTGCAAGGGCTTTGAGGTTGCCACGTCGATTCATCATGAGATCACTCCAATCAGGAAAGAAGGTTGTTCAAACACGCACCGAAAAACAGCGCTGTTCGACAACTTGCAATCACCGTGCCACCCCTAGGGAGAACCCTGAAAACCGTATTTTTCTAGGGAATTTTTCGGACCCTCTAAAAAAGGCACGCTCTTTGCTTCGTACCTTATATTCAATGCACCAAATCCAACCCAGCGCACCAAGATGGAACTCACCCCCCGCGAAAAAGACAAACTGCTGATCTTCACCGCAGGCCTGTTGGCCGAGCGCCGCAAGGCCCGTGGCCTGAAGCTCAACTACCCCGAAGCCATCGCCCTGATCAGCGCCGCCGTGATGGAAGGCGCACGCGACGGCAAGACCGTGGCCCAGCTCATGAGCGAGGGGCGCACCGTGTTGACGCGTGCCGATGTGATGGAGGGCATTGCCGAAATGATCCCCGACATCCAGATCGAAGCAACTTTCCCCGATGGCACCAAATTGGTGACCGTGCACCAACCCATTGTTTGACAAACAACAGGAACACCGATGAACAAAACCGCACTCACATTTCTTTGGGCTTTCTCCCACTGGGGCAACAGCGCCTTTGCCCATGACGGCCACGGCCTGGTCAGCACCCATTGGCATGCGACCGATGCGCTCGGTTTTGTGATCGCCGCAGCCTTGGTGGCCGTGGCTGTGTACTTTGGCAAAAAGTGAGCCCCGCATGATCCCCGGTGAATTTCTGATCGACCCTGGCCAGCACGCCCTGAACGTGGGCCGCCGCACCTGCACCCTGGTGGTGCAAAACGCCAGCGACCGCCCCATTCAGGTGGGCTCGCACTACCACTTTGCAGAGACCAACGCGGGCTTGCGCTTTGACCGCAGCGCCGCCCACGGTATGCGCCTGAACATCGCCTCGGGCATGGCCGTCCGCTTTGAGCCGGGCCAACAACGCACAGTGGAGCTGGTGGACTATGCGGGTGATCGCGTGGTGTACGGCTTTCGCGGTCTGACCCAAAGCGCACTCGACGCCAGCACAGCAAAAGGCAACTGACATGGCTCATATCGACAAACGCGCTTATGCCGAAACCTTCGGCCCCACCGTGGGCGACCGCGTGCGCTTGGCCGACACCGCCTTGGTCATTGAGGTGGAAAAAGACTTCACGCTGTTAGCAGGCGGCTATGGCGAAGAAGTCAAGTTCGGTGGCGGAAAAACCATCCGCGACGGCATGGCGCAATCTCAACGCACCAACGCCGAGGGTGCAATGGACTGCGTGCTCACCAACGCCCTCATCATCGACCACTGGGGCATCGTCAAAGCCGACATTGGCCTGCGCGGCAACCGCATCGCCGCCATCGGCAAAGCGGGCAACCCCGACACCCAGCCGGGCGTGGACATCATCATCGGCCCCGGCACCGAGATCATCAGCTGCGAAGGCCTGATCGTGACCGCGGGCGGCATCGACTGCCACATCCACTTCATCTGCCCCCAGCAAATCGACGAGGCCCTGACCAGCGGCGTGACCACCATGATGGGCGGCGGCACGGGCCCCGCCACAGGCACCTTTGCCACCACCTGCACGCCAGGGCCTTTCAACATCGAGCGCATGCTGCAATCGGCCGACGCCTTTCCCATGAACCTCGGTTTCTTTGGCAAAGGCAACGCCAGCCTGCCTGCCGCATTGCACGAGCAAATCAACGCGGGCGTGATCGGGCTGAAGCTGCACGAAGACTGGGGCAGCACGCCATCGGCCATCAGCAATTGCCTGGACGTGGCCGACGAGGCCGACATCCAGGTGGCCCTGCATTCGGACACGCTCAATGAATCAGGTTATGTAGAGAACACCATCGAAGCCACCAAGGGGCGCGGGCTGTGCGCCTTTCACACCGAAGGCGCAGGCGGCGGCCACGCGCCCGACATCCTGAAGGTGGTGGGCCAGGCGAACTTTTTACCCAGCTCGACCAACCCCACCATGCCCTTCACCCACAACACGCTCGACGAGCATGTGGACATGCTGATGGTCTGCCACCACCTGGACCCGGCGATTGCCGAAGACTTGGCCTTTGCCGAAAGCCGCATCCGCAAGGAAACGATTGCGGCCGAGGACATCCTGCACGACCTGGGCGCCATCAGCATGATGAGCAGCGACAGCCAGGCCATGGGGCGGGTGGGCGAAGTCATCATCCGCACCTGGCAAACCGCGCACAAAATGAAACAACAGCGCGGCAGCCTGCCCGGCGACACCGCGCGACACGACAACGCCCGCGTCAAGCGCTACATCGCCAAATACACCATCAACCCCGCGATTGCGCACGGTATCAGCCACGATGTGGGGAGCATCGAAGTGGGCAAGTGGGCCGACCTGGTGATCTGGAAACCGGCCTTCTTTGGCGTCAAACCTGCCTTGGTGCTCAAGGGCGGCTTCATCGCGCTGGCAGCCATGGGCGACCCCAATGCCTCCATCCCCACGCCCCAACCCGTGCACTACCGCCCCATGTTTGGCAGCT
>CAJBLW010000024.1 GCA_903953985.1 uncultured Burkholderiales bacterium | reverse complement strand
TCGCCGATGTTCTCGACAACCCCCGCGATCTTGCCAACATTGAAGCTGTGCGGGCCAAGGTCAATGCCTTGACCGCTCGAGGCCTGCGCATCGTCAGCGGCGGCACCCAAAGCCACGTCATGCTGGTGGACCTGCGTGCCAAGGGCATCACCGGCAAAGTGGCCGAAGCCGCTTTGGGCAACGCGCACATGACCATCAACAAAAACGCCATCCCCAACGACCCTGAAAAGCCTTATGTCACCAGCGGCGTGCGCATTGGCACCCCGGCCATGACCACCCGCGGCTTCAAGGACGAAGAAGCCCGCGCCACGGCCCACCTGATCGCCGACGTGCTGGACAAACCGCTGGACGAAGCCAACTTGGCCGCTGTGCGCGCCAAGGTGCATGCGCTGACCAGCCGCTTCCCGGTCTACGGCTGATCGGCCCGCGCGATGAAATGCCCGTTTTGCAGCCACCTCGAAACCCAGGTGGTCGAGACCCGTTTGGCCGAGGACGGGGATTTCATCCGGCGTCGTCGCCAATGTGGCGCGTGTGAAAAACGCTTCACCACTTACGAAAAACCGGAGGTCAACTTTCCGGCCATCGTCAAAAAGGACGGCAGGCGCATCGAGTACCAGCGCGACAAACTGCGCGGCAGCTTGAATTTGGCTTTGCGCAAGCGGCCCGTCAGCACCGAGCAAGTGGACGGCGCCATTGAGCGGATTGAGGAAAACCTGCTGAATCTGGGCATCCGTGAAGTGGCCTCACACCGCATTGGCGAATTGGTCATGCGCGAGTTGAAAAAGCTCGACAAAGTGGCCTATGTCCGCTTTGCCAGCGTGTACCGCAACTTTGAAGACATCGACGCATTCAAGACACTGGTCGACGAAGTGCAGCGGTAATTAAGCGCCCCACGGCAGCGCCGGTGCGAAGGCTCAAAACTGCCCGGCACTTGGGCCCGGGGCAAGCTGTCAAGCCCTGATTTCAAGCCATCGGTCCTCCCTCAGCAATTCGCACCTTGCTGGCGATCGGCTTTTTCCAGTCGAGGCTTGCCCACCGCGTTGATCACCACCCGCCAAACATGGGATTGACCTGCCCCACACAGAGTCAAGGTGCCTGCCTGAAAAGCACCCGATGTGCTTTGGCTGCGGCCTTGCGGGCCGTAAGAAATGTAGCGGTCCACCGTGGCATTGCCCTGTAGCGTCAAAAAGCCAGGCAACGCCTCTTTCACCTGTAACACAGTCTCAGCCGCCTCGCGACGACCGCTGTCGTTGCCGTCGACAAACACCACCCAGCCTTGCGACCAAGATCCGGCCAGCGCACAGTCCTCTCCCGCAACGACTGCGGACGCACGCGCGCACAGGGTCACCCGCTGCTGGCGCCGCAAGGCCTCAGAACGGGCCAGCAGCAAGCTGGCCTGCAATTGCTCAGCCTGGCTTTGCATCTGGTGCTTTTGCCGTGAGCCTTGAAGGCCAGGGGCCGTCAATGACAGCAGCACCGCCAGCAAGGCCAGCACCACCAGCGCTTCGAGCAACGTGAAACCTCGGTTTCTCATAACCCACACTCCTGTTTCATCCGTGAAAAACTGCAGCTGGTTTGGCTTGCCCAAAAACCCGTCCGTCTCGGCTGTACAAGTCATTATTAAGTATTCACAATGTCAATCTTCAAACAGGGGAGGGACAACAAGATGCCTGCGAGCTTCCAAACCACAGTTGCTGCCGCCCAGTCATCGGGCTGGACATTGAGTGAGCTCATGGTCAGCCTGGCCTTGGTGGCCGTTCTGGCGGCCGTGGCCTTGCCCGCTTTTCAGGGGCAGCAGCGCCAGGCCCGGCGCAGCGATGCTCAAAGCGCCTTGCAGCAACTTCAACTGGCCCAAGCCCGCTGGCGTGGCACCCAAAGCAGCCATGCCACCGATTTGGTCAGCCTGGGGTGGGCCAGCAACTTGTCCCCTGGCGGTCATTACCGCCTCGCGATCGAAGACGCCAACAGCGAGGGCTACATCTTGATCGCCACCCCCATCGGAGCGCAAGCGCGCGACAGCGCCTGCGCGCCCATGCGCCTGCAACTGCGACACATTGCTACCGTGGTGCTCAGCAGCGGAACCGATCTTGCGGGCGATCCAGGTCGCTGCTGGCGGCAATGAGTCGTTCATGCCAACACGATGCAGTGCTCACACCTGCGCATCTCAGCCCATGATGCGGTACCGCAAGGTTTTTTGCGGCAGGAGCCAGGCCTGTGTTTGCGCAGCCAGAGCACAAAAAGGCGAAACCCTGGTGGGCTTGTTGGTGGGTCTGAGCGTGGGATTGCTGGTGCTCGCCGCCGGCAGCCAAATGTTGGCAACGTACCTGCAGGAGCATCGGCTGGCCTTGCAAGACAGCCATGTGCACCACGACCTGCGATCGGCGCTGGACACCATCGCCCGGGAGTTGCGCCAGGCGCAATCGCTCGGACAAGCTTGGCGTGGGCGTGCCAAAGCCCATTGTGCAGACGCTTTTTGCACCGGCCAAGCCGACTTGCTGCTGCAAGGTCAGCGCATCAGCTTTGGTCAAGACCGCAACTCCAATGGGCTGTTGGACAACAACGAGTGTTCAGGCTTTCGATTGAAGGACCATGAGCTGCAGATCCGCACGTCCTGCACACCTGAGGTCTGGACCGATTTGACGGACGCAGGTAGCCTGAAAATGACCTCCTTGGCGTGGCAGGTACTCTGCGAAAAACGTGGGCGCTGGGTCGCGCGTTGGGTGACGGTGCAAATGAGCGCGCAGTGGCCCCGCGACGCCTCGCGAACCCAGAGTCTGTCGCAAACTGTGTCGCTGCGCAACGACGTGCCCGCATCGCCTTGGCCTGCGGCTTGTGGAGCCGCACCATGAAACGGCCACCCGGCCTGCTCAGTCCCGGCGCTCACTCAAGAAACAAGAGGCAAGGCGGTGCCATCAGCTTGCTGGTGGCAATCAGCTTGGGGCTGCTGGCGAGTCTGGCCAGTTTTTACAGCGCCCGCAGCGTGCTGGTGGACCGGCTGGCCAGTCACAACCAAAGCCAGGCCGCTCAGGCGCGACTGGCCGCCGAAGCAGCGTTGGCCTGGGCACGGGCCGAGTTAAAGCGGCAATACGCGACCCACCCAACGCCGCCCGTCTGGGGCGCTGGACCCACCACCTCGCCCTGCCCTGCGGCCTACAACGTGCCGCGCTGGCAGTGCGCAACCCTGCAGCCGCCTGCACACCCAGGCTTGCCCGATGCCCAAGCGCAGGTGCTGGCCGTACGCGACCTGATCAGCTCGCCCCATGTCGCCCAATTGCTGGCCACCGCCCAACTGAAAGAGGGCACAAGCCAAGCACGCGTCCAAGCTCAGATTTTCATACCTGCCGTGGCACCGGCCCCATCCCAGCCCAACACGGCGGCGGTGGTGCTCCAAAGCTGCGCTTCTGCAGCAAACAGTGAGACAAAAGTTGCCACCACCCAAATGGCAGCCAACGTTTGTTCCATCAGTAGCAATAGCAGCACCACCTGCACCGCCTCCGCCTGGGCCAGTGTGCTGGGCAACATCACCCCCCAACAAATCAGCGCTTGGTCTGAGGCCCAGGCAAGCCACGGTCTGCACGCCCTGAGCCAACCCGCACGCAGCATCTACTGGGTAGACAGCTCCGCTACCTGGACCCAAAGCCTGGGCACCCCCGAGGCCCCAGTGCTGATGGTGTTTTCGGGTCAGGCTTGTGCCCAGCGTTGCCCGGCCCTCGCCCCGGGTGTGCGTGTGGTGGGCACGGTGGTTCTGCAAACCCAATGTCATGACGACAAGGCCCGGGCCTGGCACGCCGGTCACATCGAAGGACAACTGGTCGTCGAGTCGGGCTTGCCCGAGTTGCAAAGCGGCAGCCGCATCGAGGCTCGTGAGCTGGCCCAATCCCCCTACCGGCTGCAATGGCCTGTAGGCATGGACGCGAGCCAAGTGCAACGCGTGCCTGGCAGCTGGCGCGAGGGCGGACCATGAGACCCGTTTTCCCCAAACGCCGGGTGCAAGGCCTGCTACTCCTCGCCAAGTCAGGGCGCTCAGCCCAAGGCATGGCGCTGATCGAAGCGCTGTTGGCCTCCGCGGTGCTGGGCATAGGGCTGGCCACGGCCACGCGCCTGACCCTGCATACCCTTCATACCGCCAGCGACACGCGCCAACGCACGGTGGCCCTGGCCCTCGCGCTGGATGCCATGGACTGCCACCAATCGGACCGCGCAAACTGTGCCTTGCAAGTCGCCACCACGGTTCAAGGCACGTCCTACAGCCTCCAAGTACAGCTTCAAACGCGCCCCGGCCTGGCCATGGAGGACCTGCTGGTGCGCGTGCAGTGGCCGACCGTAGGACCGGCTTTGGGCGCAACTGGTGGAAATTTGGGTGGAGGCTTTGACGGAAGCTCCGGCGCAGGCTCATCCGGGCAGACTCAGTCGCGCATGGGCGAACTTACTCTGAACAGCAGTCGTGATGCGGTGCCCACTTGGCTTGGCGTATCCTTGCCATGATTTGCTGCATCCGTCTTTAGCCGTGACCCTTTCGAACCCGACACCCCAAGCCATGAACATGGCCCTGAACCTGGCCCGCCAGGCCCTGTGGCTGACCTCGCCCAACCCCCGTGTAGGTTGCGTGATCACCGCCGCCGACGGCACGGTGCTGGGCCAGGGCCACACCCAGCGGGTGGGTGGGCCGCATGCCGAAATCATGGCCCTGCGGGACGCGGCCGAGCGTGGGCACCGTGTGCAAGGTGCCACCGCTTGGGTGACGCTGGAGCCCTGCGCACACGAGGGCCGCACTGGTCCGTGCTGCGACGCGCTAGCGGCGGCGAAAGTGGGTCGAGTGGTGGCAGCACTGTCCGACCCCAACCCCCAAGTGGCGGGCCAGGGCATGGCGCGACTGGCGGCAGCGGGTGTACAGACCGAAACGCTGTCACCTCAAAGCGACATCGCTGTGCTGGCTCGTGAGCTGAACATCGGCTTTATCAACCGTATGGAACGTGGCCTACCCTGGGTGCGAATGAAGGTGGCAGCTTCTTTGGATGGACAAACCGCCCTGCAAAACGGCCAAAGCCAATGGATCACTGGCCCCGAAGCCCGCGCCGACGGCCACGCCTGGCGTGCCCGCGCCTGCGCCATCCTGACCGGCATCGGCACCGTGCTCGAAGACGACCCTTTGCTCAATGTGCGTGGTCTGGACACGCCGCGCCAGCCGCACTTGGTGGTGGTAGACAGCCGCCTCGACATGCCGCTGAGCGCCCGACTGCTGGACACACAAGGCGCAGGCGATCAGGCCCGGCAGATCTGGATTTACACGGCAGTTGACCCCAGCAACCCGGTGCAGGCCGAGAAACGCGCCGCCCTGTGCGCACGCGGCGTCACCGTGATCGACATGCCCGGCCCAGGCGGCAAGGTCGATCTGACCGCCATGCTGCGCGACCTGGCACGGCGCGAGATCAACGAGCTGCATGTGGAAGCAGGCCACAAGCTCAACGGCTCATTCATCCGCGAAGGTCTGGTGCATGAATACCTGATTTACCTCGCCCCACAACTGCTGGGGCCTGGCCAGGGCATGGCCAATTTGCCGGTGCTGACGGCGCTGAGCGACTCAGTGCAACTGGGCTTTCACGCGGTAGACCGCATCGGCCCCGATCTGCGCCTGCTGCTGCGCCGGGCCTGAAGCCTCAGAACGCCAGCGTCTTCACCCCAGCTGAGGTGCCCAGCAAACACACTTGGGCTTTTTGCAGGGCAAACACCCCCACCGTGACCACACCCGGCCACTGGCTGACGGTGTTCTCAAACGCCACCGGGTCGGTGATCTTCAAGCCCTTGACGTCCACAATGTGCTGGCCGTTGTCAGTCTCCAGCGGCTGGCCGTCTTTCAGGCGAACCGCGGCACTGCCGCCCATGGCCGCGAACTGACGGATCACGCGGGCGGTGGCCATCGGGATCACTTCGACCGGCAAGGGAAAGGCACCCAAAGCATCGACCAACTTGCTCTCGTCTGCGATGCAGACAAACTGTTTGGACTGTGCGGCCACGATTTTTTCGCGGGTGAGCGCTGCGCCGCCACCCTTGACCATGTGGCCCTGGTGGTCGATTTCGTCTGCGCCGTCGATGTAGACCGACAGGCTCTCGACCTCGTTGCTGTCAAACACCGGAATGCCCAAAGCCTTGAGGCGCACAGTCGAAGCTTCGGAGCTGGACACCGCGCCCTTGATCTGGTCTTTCATGCTGGCCAGGGCGTCGATGAATTTATTGACTGTGGAGCCCGTGCCCACACCGACGATCTCACCGGGGACAACGTATTTCAGGGCGGCTTGGCCCACCAGGGCTTTGAGTTCGTCTTGGGTCATGGAAGGGGCTCGGTTGGAAAGTCAAAAAGGCGGGCCGGGGTTTGCGACAATCGGAGTAACCCATGCCCACGCTCACCCTGCACCTGCCCGGAATTATCCAATGTCCCTGATCCCTTATTGCCTGACCCGCCCTGTTTTGTTCAGGATGGACCCTGAAGAGGCCCACGACTTGACCATCGAGGGCCTGGCCCGCACCCAGAACACCCCGCTCGACCGCCTTTACCGCCAGCCCTTTGTGGCCCAACCCATCACGCTGGCAGGTCTGCATTTTCCCAACCGCGTCGGCATGGCCGCGGGTCTGGACAAAAATGCCCGCTGCATCGACGGACTGGGGGCCATGGGTTTTGGCTTTGTCGAAGTCGGCACCGTCACGCCCAAGGCGCAGCCGGGCAACCCCAAGCCCCGCATGTTCCGCCTGCCCGAGGCCAACGCGCTGATCAACCGCCTGGGTTTTAACAACGACGGGCTCGACGCCTTTATTGCCAACGTCAAGCGCTCCAAATTCCGCCAGCAAGGACGCCTGCTGGGCCTGAACATCGGCAAAAACGCCGCCACGCCGATTGAAAACGCCACCGACGATTATTTGATCGCGCTGGCCGGCGTGTACCCGCATGCCGACTACGTGACGGTGAACATCTCCAGCCCCAACACCAAGAACCTGCGCGCCCTGCAAAGCGACGAGGCGCTCGACGGCCTGTTGGGCGCGCTGGTGGCGCGGCGCGAAGCGCTGGCCTCAGAATACGGCCGCCGCGTGCCCATGTTCCTGAAAATCGCACCCGATCTGGACGAAACACAAGTCGGCG
>CAJBLW010000023.1 GCA_903953985.1 uncultured Burkholderiales bacterium | reverse complement strand
GTCTACGACGGCTCTCCCCTGGGCCTGGACAACCAACGCTTGCGCGAGCTGTATGGCACGCATTCCGACGAGTTGTTCATGGACCACCCCCCTGAAACTCCGGATCCCGTTTTCAACCCAACGCGCCAACTTCTGGCGCATTGACTTTTCCAACCTGAGGACCTCACCATGAAACTTGTCCGCATCCTGGCCACCGGCCTGATTTCCCTGAGTGCCATCGGCGCCTTTGCCCAAAACATCAGCTTTGGCATCATCGCGACCGATTCGGCTTCGGCCCAACGTGAGCGCTGGGAGCCCTTCTTCCGCGACATGGAGAAAAAGACGGGCCTAAAAATCCAGTCGTTCTATGCCCCTGATTATGCCGGCGTGATCGAAGCCATGCGGTTCAACAAAATCCAGGTGGCTTGGTACGGCAACAAAGCCGCCATGGAGGCCGTCGACCGGTCGAACGGCGAAGTCTTTGCGCAACTCATGTATGCCGACGGCACCTTCGGTTACCACGCCTTGCTGATCACGCACAAGGACAGCCCCTACAAAACGCTGGACGATGTGATCGCCAACGGCAAGAACATCAACTTCGGCATTGGCGATCCCAATTCCACCTCGGGCTTTTTGGTGCCCTCTTATTACATTTTTGCCCAGCGCAACATCGAAGCACGCAACACCTTCAAAACAGTGCGCAACGCCAGCCACGGCGCCAACATCCAGGCCACCTTGGCCAAACAGATCGATGTGGCCACCAACAACACCGAAGACATGGGCAAGCTCGAAAGTGCCAAGCCAGATTTGTTCAGCCAGTTGCGCGTGATCTGGAAAAGCCCCTTGATTCCGAGCGATCCATTTGTGTGGCGCAAGGACCTGGACCCGGCAGTCAAAACCAAGATCAAAGATTTTGTTTTGAATTACGCCAAGAACGATCCAGTCGAAAAAGCTGTGCTCAAGAACATTTACAACTACGGTGGTTTCCGCGAATCCAACAACGACCAACTGATCCCGATCCGTCAACTTGAATTGTTCAAGGACCGCCGCAAGGTCGAGAGCGATGACAAATTGTCTGCTGCCGACAAAACCAAACAATTGGCCGATATTGACAAGCAACTGGCTGCTTTGAAGAAATAAGCATGTCCACCATGTCCACCGCCATCGCCAGCGCCGATCTGGAAAAACTGCAACAACTGGCCTCGCACAAAAAGAGCCAGGGCCTGAGCTACTTGGTCTGGCTGGTGGCAGCGGGGGTTTTGGCCTGGGCTTGGCAGGGGGCGGAAATCCGCCCCCTGGACTTGATCCGGGATGCGGCCAACATGCGCACGTTTGCTGCCGACTTCTTTCCGCCCGACTTCAAGGACTGGCGGATGTATTTGCGCGAGATGGTGATCACGCTGCACATCGCGCTGTGGGGCACGGTGCTGGCCATCGTAGCCGCCGTTCCCATGGGTTTGCTGTCGGCCGCCAATGTGGCGCCAGCTTGGATTTACCAACCGGTTCGTCGCTTAATGGATGCGTGCCGAGCCACCAATGAAATGGTGTTCGCCATGTTGTTCATTGTGGCCGTGGGCTTGGGACCTTTTGCCGGGGTGCTGGCCTTGTTTGTCCACACCACTGGCACTTTGTCCAAACTTTTTTCCGAGGCGGTCGAAGCCATCGACCCGCGCCCGGTGGAAGGCATACGCGCCACGGGCGCGCACAAACTGGCCGAAATTGCTTACGGCGTAATTCCCCAGGTGATGCCGCTTTGGCTGTCGTACTCGCTGTACCGTTTTGAATCAAATGTGCGTTCGGCCTCGGTGGTGGGCATGGTCGGTGCTGGCGGCATTGGCGTGATCTTGTTTGAAGTGATCCGCAGCTTTGAGTACGCCCAAACTTGCGCCGTCTTGTTGATGCTGATCGTCACCGTCTCCCTCATTGACATGGTTTCATCATGGCTGCGACAGCGATTCATTTGACATGGTTTAACCCGGTTCACCTCGAATGGGGCCCGAACCTGTTGCACACCCACCCACCTGAACAACCGTTTTTTGTGTTGGCCGATCCGCATGCCATTTCTTTGGCATTGGAGGCCGATTTGAAAAGGCACTGGGGCGAACTCTGCCTGGGCTGGATTTGGCAACGGTCGGCCCAAAGCAGCATCACGGCAGCGCTGCAGTTGTGCCAGCAAATTTGGCCGTTGTGGGCCACGCAACCAGACGCCGCCTTGCTGGCCATCGGTGGCGGTACCACGTTGGATCTGGCCAAACTGGCACGCTTTGAGCTGAGTGACGTGGCGCTGGCCCCATCGGTTTGGCGTACCAATAAGCTGCCTACCGATCACAAGCGGCACACCTTGTGGTGCGCCCCCACCACTTCGGGCACAGGCAGTGAGGTCACGCCCTGGGCCACCTTGTGGGACCTCGATGCCATACCTGCCGTCAAGCGCTCGTGGTCCTGCGTCCAGGGCTTTGCCGACCAGGCCTGGGTTGACCCTAGCTTGACCTTGACTTGCCCCGAGGGTTTGACCCGTGACACCGCTCTGGACACCCTGGCGCACGCGTTGGAATCGATCTGGAACCATCACGCCAATGCGATCACGCGTCCCTTGGCGGTGCGTTCGGCACGCATGGTTTTGCAGACCCTGCCTGCACTGCTGGAGAACCCACAGAACTCTGATTTGCGCGAGCAGATGAGCCAAGCGTCCTTGTTGGCCGGTTTGGCGATGTCGCAAACCCAGACGGCCTTGGCCCACGCCTTGTCGTATGACCTGACCTTGAAAGAAAACCTGCCCCATGGTCACGCCTGTGCGGTGTGGTTGCCCATGGTGCTGGACATCGCAGCGGCCATCAGCCCGCAGGTGCAGGGCGATCTGGCAGACGTTTTTGATTGCGAGTGGCAACTGGCCGGCGAACAGCTTTCTGATTGGCTGAAAAACCTGGGCATTGCACCGCGTGATCTGCGCAGCAGCCCGGCCGGCCTTCATCAACTCCAGCAGGCACTCGGCTCAGCCCGAGGCCGTAACTTTGTGGGAAGCACAGCATGAGCAACGATGTGATCATTGTGGGCAGTGGCATCGTCGGCCTGGCCTGCGCCTGGGCTGCCTTACAACAAGGCAAAAGCGTTCGCGTGATCGACCGTGACCCATTTTGTGTAGGGGCCTCGATTCGCAACTTTGGGTTTATCACGGTCACCGGCCAAGGCCGTGGCGACACCTGGCGTCGCGCCCGCAGGTCACGCGATGTGTGGGCCGAACTGGCACCGCAAGCGGGTATCGCCATTGAGCACCAGGGCTTGTATGTGCTGGCCCAAAGACAACAGGCCAAATTGGTTTTGCAGGAATTGTGCAGACAACCCGAGGGTCAGGATCTGCAATGGCTCGAAGGCCAAGCCCTGCAAGATCAGGCGCCACAATTTGTCATGCGCCATTTGCAAGGGGCCCTGTACAGTCCTTACGAGCTGCGCATCGAAGCGCGCAGCGCCATTGAAAAACTGCGTGTTTGGCTGGCCACTCAAGGGGTTGTGTTTCAGCTGGGGCAACACGTTCAAGAAGTCATCTCTGGCGCCGTCTTCACCGGCGGGCAATGGTTGCCGGCTGAGCGCATCCTGGTCTGCCCAGGACCTGACATGCGCAGCTTGTTTCCTGAGGCTTTCAGCCAAAACAACACCCAGCTGTGTCAGCTGCAAATGTTGCGGGTTCAGCCGCCGCCCGGCTACCGACTCGGGGCTGGGGTGATGAGCGATTTGAGTCTGGTGCGCTACCGGGGTTACAACGAATCGCCCGGTGCCCAATTGCTGCTCGATCAGCTGCGCGTTGAATCCCCACAGGAATTGGCCCATGGCATTCACCTGATCGTGGTGCAAAGCCAAGACGGCTCATTGGTGGTGGGAGACTCACATCACTACGGCCAGGCCATGCGGCCTTTTGCCTCGCGCGAAGTGGATGACCTGATCCTCTACGAAATGCAGCGCCTGCTGTGCCTTGGCCACTACCAGGTGAAAGAGCGCTGGACGGGCATTTACCCCAGCGCCCAACAAGACAGCCTGGTGAGCGATGTGTTGCCTGGAGTGCAATTGGTCAGCGTGACCAGTGGCACCGGCATGAGCACCTCTTTTGGCTTGGCTGAAGACATCATTCACAACTGGAGCAAAACATGAATCCCAACCAAGAACACAAAATCCGCGGCATCGTGCTTGACTGGGCGGGCACCATCGTGGACTTTGGCAGCCTGGCACCCATGGGCGCCTTCGTCGAGTTGTTTGCCCGCCACCAGGTTGAGATCACCATTGCCGAGGCCCGTGTGCCTATGGGGTTGCCTAAGATTGACCACATCGCGGCCTTGGGAAACATGCCGACCATCGCAGCCCAATGGCAAGCACTGAAGGGTCGCCCCTTCAACAACGCGGATGCGCAACTATTGCTGACAGAGTTTGAGCCTATGAGTGCCAAAGCGGCTCTGGACCGCAGCCACTTTATTCCAGGCTTCATGACGGCGTACCAAGCCTTGCAAGCCCAAGGCTTGGCCTTTGCCACCACCACTGGTTACACCCGAAAAATCATGACGCCCTTGATTGAGATCGCCCATGCACAGGGCTTCAGGCCTGACTTGGTGGTTTGTTGCGATGACGTGGCCCGCAGCCGCCCTGACCCCATGGGCATGCAGGCTTGTTTACAGGCCATGGGTTTGCAAGCAAAGGCGACGCAGGTCATCAAGGTCGACGACACCGCGCCTGGCTTGGCCGAAGGCCTGGCCGCTGGCGCCTGGACGGTGGGTGTGGCCATCAGCGGCAACGCCTTGGGCTGGACACATGAGCGCTGGCTGCAGGCCAGCGAACAGGACCAAGCCCATGCCAAGACCAGCGCCACCGCCCTGCTCCTCGCGGCCGGCGCCCACGAAGTGATCGACAGTGTGGCCGATTTGCCGGACGCCATCGCCCGCATTGAGCAGCGCATGGCCTCGGGCGAAACCCCTTGATTCCCCATGAATCCAGGCCTGTGTCCTGAGCAAGCTTTTTGGTCCCGTCTGAGCGGGCCGCAACAAGCCTGGCTGATCAGCCAACTGGAGGCCCAACACGCGCCGCCCGCGGGAGGCTTAATTTGGTCGTGTGAAGGGATCGACATCGGTTGGGTGTCTGCCGATCGCGCACAGGACATGGTGGCTTTGCTGCCGGGATGCAGCATCGGACGGGGTCGCTTGCACTGGAAATCAGCAGTCGACCTGCCATTGCAACGCAGTCAGGCCCTGCAGGCTTTTTTGGTCCAGCAATCAGCCAAAGGGCGATTAACCGGATGGCGCGGTGAATTTTTTGCGTGGTGGCCTGACACGCCGGCTTGGCCACCGGGTTTGGACGTGCCCCCATTTTTGTGCATAGAGCGGGCTGGCTTCAGGCACCTGGGCATGATGAGTCATGCGGTGCACATCCATGGTTTCTTGCCGCAAGGTGACTTGTGGTGCGGCCGCCGTTCAAACCACAAAGCCACCGACCCGGGCCTGCTGGACAACCTGGCCGCCGGGGGATTGACGGCCGGAGAAAGCCCTTTGACAACGGCACTGCGTGAACTGGCCGAAGAAGCCAGCTTGCACTTGCCTGACCCCGGCCGCTTGCGTGGCTCCGGGGTGATTCGCACACAAAGGTCCGAGCCCCAGGGCTGGCATGACGAGCAATTGCTGGTTTACACACTGCACCTGTCGGAACGAGAGACCCCCATCAACGCCGATGGCGAAGTGCAGGAATTCCGGCGGCTGAGCCCCAGCGAGGTGGTCTCGTGCATGCAATCGGGTCAGTTCACCGTGGACGCTTGCGCCTCTTTGGCCCAAAGTCTGGCCTGGCTCATGGCCAGTTCAAACGCCAACACCCCAAGCGGCAAAGTGGGCTGATCACAGGGCTTCTGAATGGCCTGCCAGGGACGCCTGATTGGCCAAGAATCGGGTATCGTGGTGTTTTGTTAGTCTTCTTTTGGACAAGACCATGATCCTCGAACTCGCCGACATCCGCATCCAGCCAGGCCAGCAAGTCGCCTTTGAACAAGCCATTGAATTGGGCTTGAGCACTGTGGCATCTCAAGCCAAGGGCTTTCGGGGGGCCAAGGTCAACCGCTGCATTGAAACCCCCGAGCGCTTTGTGCTGCAAATTTTTTGGGACACGCTGGAAGACCACACGGTGGGCTTTCGTCAGTCGCCGCTGTTCACCGAGTGGCGCGCCATCGTCGGCCCCTTCTTTGCCGCGCCCCCGCATGTGGAGCACTTCGAGCTGACCTATACCTCGGCCTGAGCAGGGCTTCAATTGGCTTGATGGCCCTGCACCAGGCGCGATAGCAAATGCACAAACTGGCTTTGCTCTTGAGGCGTCAGGGGGGCCAGGATTTTTTCTTGCACTTGGGCCACATCGCTTTGGATATGGGCCAGAGCCTGTACACCTTGCGGCGTGACCACCAACAGCTTGCGCCTGCGGTCAGACGGATCAGACTCGCGCACCACCCAGCCCTTGGATTCCAGCCGCCCAATGACCGAGCCCGAAGTGGCCGGGTCAAAGGCCACGCGTTTGGCCAGGCTCACCTGGTCAATGCCCGGGCTGCCCAGCAAGGCGTTCAGGATGGCAAATTGCACCGGCGTGATGTCGGCACTGGCCAGTTGCTCGGCAAAGATGGCCACGGCAATTTGCTGGGCCCGTCGAATCAGGTGACCCGGCGTGGCCTGCAGGTCGATGCTTTGGATCATGTGCGTGTCGTGTTTCGGTGTTCAGCGCGTTTGTGGCAAGTGCCAACATCCGGATATTCCGATTAACATCTTATTTCCATTGTTCAAGAAAGCGACCCATGAGTTTCGTATTTTCACCCATGCCCGTGGTCTCGGTGCCCGTGCTGGGCCAACCCGAACGTTTTCCGGTGCACCGCATTTACTGTGTTGGCCGCAATTATGAAGAGCATGCCAAGGAGATGGGCTTTACAGGGCGCGAGCCGCCTTTCTTCTTCCTCAAACCCAGCGACAGCCTGGTGGTGGTCGAAGCTGGACAAACCGGTACTATGCCATACCCGAGCCTCACGCAAAACCTGCACCACGAAATCGAACTCGTGGTGGCCATTGGCAAAGGTGGGCGAAACATTTCGGCCGCAGACGCGGCGCAGCACATCTACGGTTATGCCGTGGGCCTGGACATGACCCGCCGCGACCTGCAAAACGAGATGAAAAAACAAGGCCGCCCCTGGTGCATCGGCAAGGCTTTTGACCACTCGGCCCCCATCGGCCCCATCACCCCTATCGCCCAATCAGGCGATGCGAACAACGCCGAAATCAGCCTGCAAGTCAACGGTGCAGACCGTCAACGCAGCAACGTCGCCAAGCTCATCTGGAACGTGGCTGAAACCATCGAACACCTGTCCGCCGCTTGGGAACTGCAGCCCGGCGACCTGATTTACACCGGCACCCCCGAAGGTGTGGCCGCCGTGGTGTCAGGCGATTTACTGGTGGGCCAGGTGGCGGGCTTGACCCGCTTGCAAATTAAAATTTCCTGACCTGCAAGGTCACCAAAAAACAGTTTAGCCCCACACAAAAGCACTTTTGTTCAGTAAACAAAAGTAGATACCCCTTTAAAATAAAGGGTTAACCCTGATAAATGCCAACCAAAGATGCAACATAATTCACATGCGTTGCAAGAGGCGACTTTAAGGCTCCCAAAACTGAGCACCACTTGAGCCATTCCTTTCATTAACCGACCGCTTGGTTGGTTTATCATCCCGTTTTTCAACCCATGATGGAGACAAGTCGATGAAGAAGTTCTTACAACAAACGGCCTTGGCCGCTGGCCTGATGGCCGTTGGTTTTGGCGTACACGCCCAAACCATCACCCTGAAAGTTCACCACTTTCTGAGCGCACAAACCATTCAGCACACCACCATGCTGGGCGACTGGTGCAGAAACCTTGCACGCGACTCCAAGGACCGCTTGAAGTGCGAGATTTTCCCCTCGATGCAACTGGGCGGAACACCCGTGCAGTTGTATGAACAGGCCCGTGATGGCGTGGTCGATGTGGCATGGACTCTGCAAGCCTTCACACCCAAACTGGCCAAACTCGAAGTGTTCGAGTTGCCTTTCATGATGACCAATGCCGAAGCCACCAGCCGCGCCGCATGGGACTACGGCCAGAAATACGCCCAGGACGACTTCAAAGACGTGAAGATGTTGGCCATCCACGTCCATGGCCCAGGCAACATCTACACCAAGAACAAAGCCGTGGCCACCATGGCAGACCTCAAGGGTCTGAAAGTGCGCGCTCCAACTCGCCAAGTCAACAGAATGGTCGCGATGATGGGCGCTACGCCCGTGGCCATGCCCGTGCCGCAAGTGCCTGAAGCCTTGTCCAAGGGTGTCATCGATGGTGCGGTGATTCCCTACGAAGTGGCACCCAGCCTGAAGGTCAATGAGTTGACCAACTTCACTGCCGAAACCGACCGCAGCTACAACGCGCTGTACACCACCGTGTTCGTGGTGCCCATGAACAAGGCCAAGTACGATTCGCTGCCAGCGGACCTCAAAGCGGTCATCGACAAGAACTCGGGCCGCGAGTTCTCTGCTTTCTTGGGCAAAACCCAAGCCGGTCACGATGCCGTCGGCAAAAAAGTGTTTGAAGCTACGGCCAACCAGAAAATCACCATCATCCCCAAAGCCGAATTGGAAAAATGGAAAAAAGCCACGGACTCTCTGGACGATGCGTGGGTCGCAGAGATGACCGGTAAAGGCATGGATGGCAAAGGCATGCTCCAATCGGCTACCGACCTGATCAAGCAATACACCAAGTAATTGGTGCAGCGACGTCAGCAAAGAGCAGGGTCGTCCCTGCTCTTTTTTTCATGCAAAGCGGGATTTGTGCCTCAATTGCGCCAATACCCTCACAGATTTTTCACTTTTCCGCCTAGCGGAGCACGCCATGATGTTTTCAAACCCCTTGGAGCGGCTTGCCCGGCTCTGCAGCATATTAGGAGGGCTGGTCATGACCGCCCTGATGCTGATGACCTGTTACAGCCTGATCGGGCGTAACTTCTTTGGCACCGCACTGATCGGCGACTTTGAACTCACCGGCGTTGGCGCTGGCGCTGCCATTGCCCTGTTCATGCCCTTGTGCCAATTCAAGCGCGAAAACATCATCGTGGACTTTTTCACCGCCAAGTGCAGTGAGGCCACCACCTTCAAGCTTGACCGCTTGGGTGACCTGCTCATGACGCTGATTTTTGCTTTGCTGTCTTGGCGCTGTGGCCTTGCGGCCATCAATGCCAAAGAAACCATGGGGGCATCCATGTTGCTGGGTTTCCCCGACTGGATCGTCTTCACCAGCATGTGCATTCCTTTTGGCATCAGCGCGGTCATCGCCGCCATGCAAACGCTCTCGTCCATGGACTACCAAAAGGCTTCGACATGACCCCCATCCAATTGGCTTTGCTCATTTTCGGCATCATGCTGCTGCTCATGGTCGTGCGCGTGCCGATCGCAGGCGCCATGTTCCTGGCAGGTGCCGTGGGCTTTGTTTTGCAGTCGGGTCTCTCGCCTTTCCTGAACTTTCTGAACAACCTGGCCTTTGCCCGCCTGGCCAACTACGACTTGTCCGTGATCCCGCTGTTCATCTTGATGGGCAATTTCGCCACGCAAGGCGGCATCAGTAAAGCGCTGTTCCAGTTTGCTGCAGCCGTCATGGGCCGTTTCAAAGGCGGCTTGGCCATGGGTGCCGTGCTGGCCTGCGGCGCGTTTGGTGCCATTTGCGGCTCGTCAGTGGCCACAGCGGCCACCATCACCGGCGTGGCCCTGCCCGAGATGAAGCGCCACGGCTACTCGGGCCGTCTGTCCACCGGCACGCTGGCTGCGGGCGGCACGCTGGGCATCTTGATCCCGCCCTCCGTGCCCTTGGTGATTTACGCCATTTTGACCGAGCAAAACATCGCCAAGCTGTTTGCTGCGGCCATGCTGCCCGGCATCATCGCCATGGTCGGTTACATGATCGCCATCGCGATTTACGTTCGCCTGGTTCCCGGCCAAGCCCCTGACCAGGAAGAGCGCGAAAAACTGACCTTTGAATCGCTCAAAGGCATCTTGCCGATTGCCACCATCTTCATCATCGTGTTTGGCGGCATTTATGCGGGCTTGTTTACCCCTACCGAAGGGGCGGCCGTGGGCGCTGCGTCCACGTTTGTGGCCGCACTGCTCAAGCGCGAATTGAACTGGGAGAAGTTTTTGCACTGCTTCCATGCCACCGCCTTGAGCAGCGCCATGATCTTCTTGATCTTCATGGGCGCGGACGTCATGAACGCCTCGCTGGCCCGCACGCAAGTACCCGCTCAACTGGCCGAAATGGTGGTCGGCATGAACTTGGCCCCGCTCTTGGTGGTCTCAGGCATCTTGCTGCTGTATGTGGTGCTGGGCGCGGTGATGGACGAGTTGTCCATGCTGCTGCTCACCATCCCGATCTTTTTCCCCATCATCATGAAACTCGACTTCGGCATGACCCCCGAATACACCGCCATCTGGTTCGGCATCATGGTGCTGATGACCGTGGGTTTTGGCATGCTGGCACCGCCTGTGGGCCTGAACGTGTATGTGGTCAATGGCATGGCCAAAGACGTGCCGCTGAGCGAAAGCTACAAAGGCATCATGCCGTTTTTGATCAGCGATACCGTGCGCACCTTGCTGCTGCTGTTCTTCCCGGGCATCTCGCTGTTTTTGATTCCTTACCTGACCTGATCGGGCCATGCCCCAACAAAGACCTCCATGGCCCAATACCATGGAGGTTTTTTTATGGCGGACTGGTTAGACTTGGGCCAAGACTGTCTTTGCTACCCACCTCGAGCCCATTTCATGATGTTTGACCGCACCATTCGACACTGCCGGCAATGCGGCGCACCCGTGGCCCGCCGTTTGCCCGATGACGGCGACACCAAGCTGCGCGCCATCTGCACGGCCTGTCACACGGTGCACTACGAAAACCCCCTGAACGTGGTGGGCACGGTGCCCCACTGGGGTGACCAGGTGCTGCTGTGCAAACGCAACATCGAACCGCGCAAAGGCAAATGGACCTTGCCCGCAGGCTTCATGGAGCTGGGCGAATCCACCTCGGAAGGCGCAGCACGCGAGACCACCGAAGAGGCCGGTGCGCAGTTCATCATGGAAGACCTGTTCACCGTGATGAGCGTCG
>CAJBLW010000022.1 GCA_903953985.1 uncultured Burkholderiales bacterium | reverse complement strand
GCTGAAAGTTGTTGTCATGAGTTTTCTCTTTAAAGAAAGGTTTGGCGGGTCCTTTTCCACGGTCGGTGCTCCTCTTTTGAGAGCCTCTTAGGTGGGAATTTGCTTATGCCTTGCGACGGTTGGCGTCTTCGCCGCGGGACCACTGAATCGCTGCGAAGCCTTCTATTATACGAAAAATCAAGGACTTGCGCGCGTAATTGGTTACCATCAAGGCATGTTCAGTTACCGACACGCTTTTCACGCGGGCAACCATGCCGATGTGCTCAAACACATCACCTTGCTCGCCACCATGCGCCACCTCATGCAAAAAGAGGCTGGCATCACCCTGATTGACACCCATGCCGGGGCCGGCCTGTACCGATTGGACGGCGATTACTCCCAAAAAGGGGCCGAGGCCGAAGACGGTTTGTTCAAGCTTTTGGCTGCCGCCGAGAAGCTCGAAGCCCTGCCTGAGCCCGTGCAGGATTACCTGGAACAAATTGCCAGCTTCAACCCCAACGGGCAAGCCAAAATTTACCCCGGATCGCCGTTTTTGATGCACAAACTGATGCGCCACGCCTCGCGCGACCGCTTGCGGCTATTTGAGCTGCACCCCACCGACAGCAAATCGCTGACCGCAAACATCGCACAGCTCGAAGCCGGCCGGACCATCACCGTCAGCCGCGAAGACGGCTTTGAGGCCCTCAAAAAGCTGCTGCCACCACCACCATCGGCCACAGGCTCCAAGCGGGCCATGGTGCTGATCGACCCCAGCTACGAAATCAAATCGGATTACAGCAAGGTCGCCAGCGTCATTCAGGAATACCTCAAGCGCTTTTCGACCGGCACGTATCTGGTCTGGTACCCGATCATCCCGCGCCCCGAAGCGCACGACTTGCCCAAACGCTTGCGCACCTTGGCCAACCAGTCCCAAAAGCCTTGGCTCAACGCCACACTGGCAATAGGGCGAGGTCCTGGCGACGAAGGCGGCCTGGTGGCCAGCGGCATGTTCGTCATCAACCCACCATTCACGCTGAAAGACCAGATCCGCAAGGCTCTGGACATGGTGGGACCTGCTCTGGCTCGCGGGTCGGGCAAAAACTGGGCGGTGGAATCTTCTTGAAACAAGACGCTCGATGACAGTTGCTCTGTCACCCCGCATGAGCATCGCAACGCGGCAGCGCATGGATGGCAACGCTTCGCCCTAGAAGGCCATGAAAACAGGGCGCATCTGGGCTCTGAATTGGGCGGATGGATTCAAAAATAAGGACATCAGGGAAATTCCTGACCGAAGAAGTGAAAATTAACCGACCGAACGGTCGGTTAATGGGTATACTGGCACCTGCGCCGCGATCATTCCATCCTGTTTGGCGCAGGAGAAGCCCATGTACACGCAATCATTCAGCGTCCCGGACGGTTCCGAAGACGCCAAGTCAGCCGGCCTGAAGGCCGTGCCCAAAGCCCTGAACGCACAAGACACCGCCTTGCAAGCGGCCTTTGACGCCCGCATCGACGTCGATGGCCGCATCGAGCCCCGCGAGTGGATGCCAGACGCCTACCGCAAGACCTTGGTGCGCCAAATCAGCCAGCACGCCCACAGCGAAATCGTCGGCATGTTGCCCGAAGCCAACTGGATTAGCCGCGCCCCGAGTTTGAAGCGCAAAACGATTTTGATCGCCAAGGTACAAGACGAAGCTGGCCACGGCCTGTATTTATACAGCGCTGCCGAGACCCTGGGCACCAGCCGCGACCAGATGCTGGACGGCCTGCACAGCGGCAAAGCCAAATACCGCTCCATCTTCAACTACCCCACGCTCAACTGGGCCGATGTCGGCGTGGTCGGCTGGCTAGTGGACGGCGCGGCCATCATGAATCAGGTGCCCCTGTGCCGCTGCTCTTACGGCCCTTACGCCCGCGCCATGGTGCGTGTGTGCAAAGAAGAAAGCTTCCACCAGCGTCAAGGCTACGAAGCACTGTTGGTGATGATGCAAGGCACGGCCGAGCAAAAAGCCATGGTTCAAGACGCGGTCAACCGCTGGTGGTGGAAATGTCTGGCCATGTTTGGCCCGCCTGATGCCGACAGTCCCAACAGCGCACAAGGCATGCGCTGGGGCATTAAGCGAATCAGCAACGACGACCTGCGCCAAAAATTTGTGGACGCGACCGTGCCACAAGCCAAGGTGCTGGGCGTGACCCTGCCCGATCCCGACCTGAAGTGGAACGAAGCGCGTGGTCAACACGACTACGGCCAGATCGACTGGGACGAGTTTTGGGCCACGGTGAATGGCAACGGGC
>CAJBLW010000021.1 GCA_903953985.1 uncultured Burkholderiales bacterium | reverse complement strand
GGTTGTGGTTCAGGACATCGGGAGGGGCGGCCTTAAGGATGTCGAGGGCCCGGTCGTCGCGGCCACGAAAATCTGGGATCAAAATTTCCACCTTGGTGCCGGGCGATTGCCGCCGGGTCTCCTGAATGCATTTGGCAAAGTGCGCTGCGCCGCCATCACGCAGGTCGTCCCGGTCCACGCTGGTAATGACCACATAGGACAGCCCCAATGCGGCAATGGTGCGGGCAAGGTTTTCGGGTTCGGCCGGGTCTAGCGGCTCGGGACGGCCATGGCCCACATCACAGAAGGGGCACCTGCGGGTGCACCGGTCACCCATGATCATGAATGTGGCCGTGCCTTTGCCAAAGCATTCGCCAATATTGGGACATGACGCCTCCTCGCATACGGTGTGAAGCTTGTGGGAGCGAAGAATCTCCTTGGTCTGGACAAAACGCGTACCAGCGCCCGGCGCCTTGACCCGAATCCAATCTGGCTTCTTGATGGGGTCGGCCACAATGATCTTTATCGGAATGCGGTCCGTCTTGCGATGCGCCTTGTTTTTTGCGTTCGGGTTGTAGTCAATGTCCGGCAATGGCGCGCCAGCGCCCGGTCTGGCGATGGGCACCAAGGGAGCCGGGTACGCAGTCTCTGGCGCTTGAATGGGCATGCGCTGCTGTGTTTCAGGTATTGAGCTTTCGGCCCAGCTTGGCCTCGACCGACGCCATCTTGGACTTGAGTCGGCCTTTGGGGCCGGCGCGGTAGTCCACCTTCAAGCTCACAGAAATGCGATTGAACTCTTTTTCCAGCAACTGAAAGCAGCTACCGACCACAGCCATGACCTCGGTCCACTCACCCTCCAAAATCGTACCCATGGGCGTCAACTGGTAATCAACGCCGCTTTTGTCGATCAGGTCAATGATTTTTGCGACGTGCGTACTCACGCCTTCTCCAGTGCCCACGGGCGCCATTGCGAACTCAAGTAAAACCATATGAAACCTCCATTTGTTTAGAAAATTGCGAAGCCATGGCGCTTATCGCTTGCACTTCAATTGCGCCCGCAAAACACGTTTCATTGGCGATGCAGGTCAGAGCGTTGGCGTCGTACCGCACGCCAGAGCCAATGGAGGCTTCAAAGGCGTTGGCGGCAGTGGTCAGTTGCACTGGATCCACGTCCACCAGAACCACCGCATGCGCCAAGACAATCTGCTGCTGCTGGATACGTTTCCAGGCCTGCGCCGTACCCACCAGCTTGCGACCACCAACAGCCAGGTTGAACCGACCGTCACAAAATGAGCCGTTCACCGAACCGGGCTCGGCAAAAATGCCCAGCTCCCGCAGGGCGTTGGCCAGCCTTGCACAGAGAAATCGGTAGATCTCGCAGGTATCAAGTTGACCCGCCTCCCTGACCGGCCACACCAGCGAGACATTCCAGATCCCCGGGCCTTGCGGCACCAATCCCCCACCCGACGCCCGCACCTGAACATTGCGCAACGGTTCGGGGCCCTGACGCACTTGCGTGGCGTAGTTTCTGGGCACCACCCAGCCCGTCGGAGCCTGCCAAAAGTGGGCTTTTGCCTCAAGCTGCTCGGCGGCCTCTTCCATCCATTTCGTCTCCATCGCGATGCCGTTGGGCAAGGGTGAGTCGTACAGGCGAATACGAAAATTTTCAGGAAGAGGCACGCCGGTGCACCTAGTGGGAAGCGATGTGTTTCTTGATCAGCGCGTTGACCTCATTGGCTTTTTCAAGCATCACCATGTGTCCCGCGCCTTCAAGTACCACAACGGTAGAACCGGCGGGCGCATTGGCTGCGTGCTGTGCCGAAATCACCTGGTCCTGCGCGCCCCAGATCACCAAAACCGGCGGGGCGTTGCCCTGAAGTTTCAGCCCTGGCGTTTCGGTTTGCTTGCCCTGGCTAAACAGCGACTGCCCAAGTGCCTCCAGCGCCTCGGGAACGCCATCCATCCGTTTGTATTTCAGCAGATCATCCACCAGGCTGCGCGTCACCAGTTCTGGGTTGGCAAACAATTGCTCGACTACGGTCTTGAGCTCTCGTTTGTTACTTGCGGCGATAAATCCGTCGGTGTAATCCGTGTTGATTTCATGCCCCAGTCCTGCGCTGCAAATGAGCGTCAAAGACGCTGTGCGTTGTGGCTGCGTCAGTGCAAACTGGGTTGCTATAGCGCCGCCCATGGAGTGGCCGCCAATGTGCACTTTATTCGCGCCAATCTGCTGCAGCAACTGTGCGACAAAGTCCGCAAGACCTGCGATTGACTTGGCAGGCAATTTGGCCTGGGATTGCCCATGGGCGGGCAGGTCCAGCGCGATGACCGGAAAGCTTTCGGCCAGCGCGTCTATATTGAAAAGCCAATTGCCCAAGTCACCGCCAAAGCCGTGCAGCAGCACTAATGGAACGCCCTCTTCGGGCCCGCGCCGCGCATAACGCACCCGGATGCCTTCAACCTCCGCATAGTCATACGACGGACCACTGTCCTCGTCGTCGGCACCCACGGCAGGCACCTCGAAGGCCGCCACGAATGCGTCGATATCTGCCTCACTGACCTCGGACTCCGCCATCACGCCTAGCAATGCACGCACCGGGAGTGTCTCACCCGCTTGCGCAATACGGCGCCTAAGCAAGCCTGCGTCTGGGGCTTCGACCGAATTGCTGAGCTTGTCGGTTTCCACATCCAAAATGGGCATGCCTACATGGATGCGGGTTCCCACCTCGACGAGCCAGTCGGACACGGTTCCTTCCCGCATTTCCAGGCCCCACTTGGGCATGATGATAGGCGTGATGGCTGAACTCACTTACGGCCTCCTTGGAGCGTCTTGCGGACTGCAGCGGCGATTTGCGCACCACTGGGGATATACAAATCTTCCAGGACTGGCGAGAACGGAACCGGCACATGAGGCGGGGTCACCATCTCAATGCCGGCCTTGAGCGCACCAAAAGCCTGTTGCACCACCTGGGCAGAAATGTCTGCCGCAATCGAGCAACGGGGGCTGGCTTCGTCGACGCACACCAGTCGGCCGGTCTTGGTCACGCTGTCCAGCACCGTGTCCATGTCCAGGGGCGACAGTGTGCGCAAATCTACGATTTCCACCTCAACACCTTCCTTGGCAAGCTCGGCCGCCGCCTCAAGAGAACGGTGCACCATCAAACCATAGGTGACGATGGTGACGTGCTTGCCTTCGCGAACAATATTCGCTTCGCCAAACGGAATTGCATAGCTGCCCTCAGGAACCTCACCCTCAAAACCGTACAGATTCTTGTGTTCGCAGAAGATGACGGGGTCGTTATCGCGAATGCTCTGGATCAGCAAGCCCTTGGTGTCGTAGGGCGTGCTGGGGCAGACTACCTTCAAACCCGGAATATGGGTAAACAGGGGCGTCAGCATCTGGCTGTGCTGTGCCGCCGCACGAAAGCCCGCGCCCACCATTGCACGGATTACCACCGGCGTCTCAGCCTTGCCGCCAAACATGTATTTGAACTTCGCGGCCTGGTTGTAAATCTGGTCAAAGCAAACGCCCATGAAGTCGATGAACATCAGTTCGGCAACGGGCCGGTAGCCACAGGCTGCCGCACCGATTGCAGCGCCAACGTAGGCGCTCTCGCTCAAAGGGGTATCCATCAAGCGGTCGCCGTGTTTGGCATAAAGGCCCTTGGTCACGCCGAGCACGCCGCCCCATGCGTCCATCTCGCCGTTGCCGCCAGCGCCGCCGACGATGTCTTCACCCATGCAGATGACCGAAGGGTCACGGGCCATTTCCAGATCAAGCGCCTCATTGATCGCTTGCTTCATGCTGATTTTTCTTGCCATTTTTTGTCTCCTTATGGATCAGTATTTAACGTATACGTCGGTGGTCAGATCGGCCAGTGTCGGCAGTGGTGCAGCCTTGGCTTCGCGTACCGCCTTTTCAATCAATTCCATGACCTCGTCATCGATGGCCTTGAGCTCGGACGCAGCAATCACGCCGGACTCGGTCACTTCTGCCGTGAACTTCTTCAAGCAGTCCTTGTTGACTCGGATGTCTTCGAGTTCACCGGGGCCGCGGTAGGTTTGGGCATCGCCTTCAAAGTGGCCATGGAAGCGCACCATCTTGCATTCGAGCAAAGTGGGACCGCCACCCTCGCGGGCACGGCGAATGATTTCGCCCGCAGCCTCGTGCACCGCAAAGAAGTCGGTACCGTCAACCGTGACACCGGGCATGCCGAAGCCAGCGGCGCGGTCCACATAGGAGTCAACCGCCACGCCGTAATCGCGTGACGTTGACTCTGCATAGCCATTGTTTTCAACCACAAAAATGGTGGGGAGGTTCCACACCGCAGCCAAGTTCAGGCTTTCAAGAAAGGTGCCTTGGTTGCTGGCGCCGTCGCCCACAAAAGAAATGGCCACTTCGCCTTTTTTGCGGAGCTTGGCCGCCAAAGCGGCGCCACATACCAGCGGTGCGCCAGCGCCCAGGATGCCGTTGGCACCCATCATGCCCTTGCTCAGGTCGGCGATGTGCATGGAGCCGCCCTTGCCATTGCAGGACCCCCCCTTTTTGCCGTAAATTTCTTTCATCATTTCAATGACATCCACGCCTTTCGCAATGCAGTGGCCGTGGCCGCGGTGCGTACTGGCGATGCGGTCACCGTCACCCAGATGGGCCATGATGCCGGTGGCGGATGCCTCTTCACCCGCGTACAGGTGCACAAATCCAGGTATGTCGCCGCGCCCGAAGTCCACGTGTAAACGTTCCTCGAATTCGCGGATGGTTTTCATCTTGCGATAGGCCTCAAGTAGCTGACCTTTGGTCAATGAGAACGGATTGCCTGCCATAGTTGTCTCCTTTGGTTGTGACGGCTTAAGAACGGAATAACCCTTTGACTGCACCAAGTTGCAGACATCGGGTTACATCCACGGTGAAAAACGCTTGATTAATCAAAGAAATGGTGACGGTCTCGCCCGCTTTGAACGCCATCTCACGCTCGCCATCGAGCGCCACGACACCGGCGGGCAAAGACACCGGATAGTTCACGCCTGAATGAAGCGGCGCCCAGCTCGCAATCGGAACGTCGCGCATCATTCCTGGGGCAATCGGCGAGCGCAAATTGAATTGCGCCTGGGCTGTATCACTGGCGAGCTCAATCATCAAACCTTCGGCGCTTTCCCGGGTAGTGGGCTGCAACAAGCCGCCAATGGCCGATAGGCCGATAACCTCAGGGTCGGCGTAGGTCAAATAGAGCGAGGACAGACTCTCGGGCCGCCACAAGGCGCGAGCACCAATGACCCGCTCGTGAGAGATCACGGCATCGACGATGGCGATGTCTTTTCGCTCTCCGCCGTTGATCGAGACATCAATCACCTTGTTACCGCTCAAGGCCTCAGTGCGGCTGAGCTTTCCGGTGGCGTACAGACCCACTGCCATGGCGGTGAGCGTCGGTTCGCGCATCTCCGGGAATGCGTTATTGGTGCCAGTGGAAAGTCCGGCAATGGGCACATCGCCGCATTCTCTGGCGACCGCCCGATGCGTGCCATCTCCGCCCAATACGATGAGGGCCTTTACGCCCGCTTTGCGCATCAGTCGCGTAGCGTGAAAGGTATCTTCTACGGTGGAGGTGGGCGAAAAATCGAGGTACTCCACCTCAGGAAATCCATGGCCCAACTGGGACTCACGGTTAAGCTGCCTTGTGAGTAAAGGCCGCATGCCCGACTTGTCCGGCATCATGAATACCTTGCCCACACCCAGACTGGCCAAGGTGCTAAGAAGACGCAGAACAATATTGACCCGGTCGGCGGTCTGCAAGTTGCTGGCGTTGGCAATCACACGCCGAATGTCTCTGGCTGAGACCGGGTTCGCGATGATGCCTACGCTTGGAGCCGAAGTCGACATTCAAAATCCTTTATGAATGCCAAGCTCTACGCAACTTGCATACCAGCTTTTTGAATTCGCTTTTTTACCCCCAATTTCCCGCCTAGCACCCTGATATTTGCGTGACATGCGCGTGATACTGTCTCAGTCCGCTGTAACACCATCACAACGTATCAGGCGTGACTGTCACACCTTCTGCGGGATCAAGTGCTGTTGCAGCACTTCACGCAATTCGTCCAAAGCCAGACTGGCCATCAGGTCAGAAGCCAGCCGGGCATGGAGCACCTTGCCGCTCCCGTCAACGAGCAAGGTGGCTCGGGCGCACAAGCCCTTGAATCGCCCGCTTGAGATCAGCAAGCCATTGCTGCTGACGAACTTGGGGCTTCGGAAAGTGGAGAGGGCAATAATCTGAGCGAGGCCCGGCGTGCTGCGCCAATCTTGCAAGGCGCAAGGCAAGTCGCTGGACACAACGCAAAGCGCCAACGTAGGGAAAGTCCGCGCCATCTCACACAGTTGCAAGGCGCTTTGTGCGGCCTTGGGAGACTCGATGCTGGGGAAAATCTCCAACACTTTAAGGCCTGCGCCAAAGGTATCGAGCTTGACGTCTTCCCAATTGGTGTCTGTCAGTGTGTGGGCGGCCAACACCCGCCCTACCCCGGGAAAACTGCCGTCGGTATAAAGCGTCTCGCCAGCACAAGTGACACGGGCCATCAGAAATCTCCTTTGAAGGAGATTTCAGCAACAGTTATGCCAAGACGAAAAAATCAGGAAGCTATGCGCACCGTCAAACCACCGTTGGAATTTCGATCCCGTAGCGCTTCATTCGGCGGTAAAGCGTCATTCGCGAGACGGAAAGTTGTCGCGATACCAGCGTCACGTTCCAGTTGGCGGCGCGCATGTATTGCATCAACAGGGCCGCGTCCGTTGCATCGGCTGCCGACCGCTTGACGGTTATAGGCGGCGCGTCGTTGCTACGCTGCCCGATGGCGTCTGGCAGGTCATCCAACGCAATAAAGCCATCGGTGCACACCGCCTTTGCATAATCAATGGTGTTGCGCAACTCCCTCAGGTTACCCGGCCATTTGTAGGAATTGAGCAGGCTTTCGGTCTCGGGGGTCAACTGCGGAACATCGTTCGGTTCTTCGATGCCGATCGCTAGCATCCGCGTAATCAGCCAAGGCAAATCGGAGCGGGATCGCAGCGGGGGCAGGTTGATCCGTGCGCCAGCCAAGCGATAAAAAAGGTCGTCACGGAATTTGCCGGCACGAACCTGTTGCTCAATATTGACATGTGTCGCCGCGATCACCCGAATATCAACCGGCGTAGGGAGCGTCGCCCCCACCGGCAACACCTCTTTCTCAGCCAGAACCCGCAGCAACCTGGACTGCAATGGCAGTGGCATGTCCCCGATTTCGTCAAGGAACAGCGTGCCCCCATGGGCTGCCTGTATCAGGCCGACCTTGCTCTTGTTGCCCGAGCCGGAAAAACTTCCGGCGGTGTGGCCAAACAGCTCGCTTTCGATCAAGGTCTCTGGAATGGCCGCACAGTTGACCGCGATAAATGGCTTTTTGCGGCGCTCACTGCTCTCGTGGATTGCCTTGGCAAAATACTCTTTGCCCGTTCCGGTTTCGCCGGTCAGCAGGACACTGACCGGTGTGTTAACCAATTTGGCCACACGCTCAATCTGCCGATCCAGCGCAATGTCCCCACCCGACAAGGCCGCCAGGGGTTCGGGGATCTTGAAATTCACCGGGCCATTGAGTCCCGATGGTGAAATTTT
>CAJBLW010000020.1 GCA_903953985.1 uncultured Burkholderiales bacterium | reverse complement strand
GCGGGTGGCTGGACGGCGTCCAGCCCGAGCCAGCCCCTGCAGACCCACGGGGCGGTGCGCTGGACAGACCTGCCCGTGTCCTGGGCACAAACCTGGCTGGGCACCGACATCCTGAACGACATCTCACTCAAAGGCCAGGCGCAGTGGCGAATGGGAAAGGACCTGGACCTGAGCCTGTCGACAGAGCGCACCCAAGGCGATTTGCGCATCCAGTCCGACAGTCTGCCCGGGCAACTCACTACCGCTGGTTTGCGCCAGGCCCAGTTGTTCTTGCGCGTACAAAACGAGCAGATGCAAGCCGATCTGAACTGGGACAGTGCCCAAATGGGCAAGGCACAGGCCAAACTGCAAAGCCAGCTGAACCGAACCTCAAACGGTTGGCAATGGGCCGAGCAGTCGCCCTTGATCGGTAGCGTACAGGCCAGCTTGCCGCAGATCGGAGCCTGGTCGGTGCTGGCCCCGCCGGGCTGGCGCGTGCAAGGCACCCTTGAAGCCAGCCTCAGCTTGAGCGGCACACGCAGCCAACCTCAATGGCAGGGGCACTTGCAAGCGAATCAACTGGCGGCCCGATCTGCCGTCCAAGGCATCGAGTTCAGCCAAGGGCAAATGCAGGCGCGCCTGCAAGGCCAAAGCCTGGTGTTGGAGAGCTTGAGCCTGCGCGGGGCTGGTGCACAAGGGGGCGAACTCCAGGCCCGTGGCCAGGTCCAGTTCAACGCCAATGCCAATGCCCAAGCCAGCCCAAGCACCAACCCTTTACGCATGGCCGATCTGGCTTTGCAGATCGAGGCCAAAAACCTGCGCGTGAGTAATCGGGCCGATCGGCGACTGAGCGTTTCGGGCGATGTGACGGCACGCATGGCGCAAGGCCAATTGCAACTGCGCGGCGGGCTCAAGGCCGACCAAGCCCTGTTCATCCTGCCAGAGGGCAGCACCCCCGGCCTGGGCGACGATGTGGTGGTGATTCGCCCCGGTATGGGCGAACTGAACTTGAGCGCCCTGACCGCTCCACCCGACCCCAACGCGCCCTCCGGCTCTTGGCTGGGTGTGCCCGATGTGCGCGTCATGCTCGACTTGGGGCAAGACTTTCAGCTCCAAGGCCAAGGCCTCAGCACACGTCTGACCGGCCAAGTGGAACTGCTGAGCAACACCAGCACAAGGGGCCTGCCACGCCTGAGTGGGCAGGTGCGCACCGAAGGCGGGCGTTACAAAGCCTACGGCCAACAGCTGAACATCGACACCGGCGTGCTGCGCTTCAGTGGCCCCTACGACAACCCCAGTTTGGACATCATTGCGCTGCGGCCCAACTTGCCACAAAAAGTGGGTGTACAAATCACGGGCTCCGCTTTGCTGCCGCGCATCCGTTTGTACGCCGATCCGGACCTGCCCGATGCCGACAAGCTTGCCTGGCTGGTGCTGGGACGCTCAGCAGCCAACGGCGGGGCCGAGTCGGCCGTGTTGCAACAAGCGGCGGTGGCCCTGCTCAGCGGCAATGGCAAAACCCTGACCGGCGAGTTGGCCAGCAGTTTGGGGCTGGACGAAATTTCACTCGCCAGTGGCAGCCGATCAGACGCCACAGCCACGGGCGCGGCCGTGACGCTGGGCAAACGCTTGTCCAAAGACTTTTACTTGGTCTACGAGACCAGCCTGAGCGGCGCTTTCGGCAGTTTGTACATTTTTTACGACCTCTCGCGCCGCCTGACCCTGCGGGCGCAAGCAGGCGAACAAAGCGCACTGGATTTGATTTTCACGGTGCGCCGAGATTGAAGCGCTTTTTTTACAGCTTTCCAACACCATGAATTTCAAGTGATTCAACCTCTAAAACAATTTTTATGCCCTCTTAGTAATTACATATGTATCCAAACTGTAATATCATCGCGAACTTGCCCTGTTTATGGGCCTCCCATCCACTGAAGTCAGCTTTCACATATGAACAATCCAACATGGCGTTCTGAAGAAGGGCAGCTCTTGCGAAGTTTGCGGGAAGAGGCAGGTATTGATGAACTGGTTTTCGCAAGGAACAACACAGTGTCTTTGGCCCAGCTCAAAGAGCTTGAGTTCGGTGGCAACAGCAGTTTTTACACCCCCGCCATCAAACGCAGCACGGGTGTCAAACTGTTGAAGAAACTGGGACACGAACTGGTCATGCCAGAGGTGGTCACCGCAGCCCAAGAATCCGCCGAGCCCAGCATGAAAGAGTCCCCCTCTGCCATGGCCACCGTGATGGCGCCAGAGACTGTCAGCCATCCAAAGGTTCAACCCGATTCCCATCGACGTGGACAGATTCAACAAACTTTGTTTTGGACTTTGGGTGTGCTCAGTCTGGTGGCCCTGACCGCCATCAAGCCCTGGAGCTGGTGGGATGGGACTGCAACTGACCGGCGCTCTGACCACCAAGCAACGCAGACCCCTTCCCCCAAGGTCTTGTCGACCCCCATCACTGCGCAGTCCGCGCCTGTCCAGCGCGAGCTGATGCCTTTTGCAGCGCCAGCCGAAATGATCGCCATGGCCCCTGCCAAGGACCAACTGTCCATGCCTGCGGTCAAAGTCTCATTGCCAACCGTCACCACGGCCTGCGATTGGCAACACAGAGACAACAGCAAAACCCACACGCCCGACCAGCCACTCAAACCCGGCAACTATGTCTACCTTGAGGCCCAAGCCGACACCGAACTGTGTGTACTCGACAGCCAAAACCAAAAAACAATGCTGCAACTCAAAGCAGGCATGGCCAAAAGCGTTTATGGCGCGGCCCCTTTTCTGGTTCACAGCCAGGATTGGCAAAACCTCAAGTTGTTCTTTCAGGGTCGTCGTGTGGTGGACGCCCTGACCGATGTGCAGCACCTGCTGCTGGACAGCCAGCCGCTTTGACGCGGCCACTGAACTGCCGCGCACGGCCACTACAATCCATATCCTGGCCACCGTAGTTCAATGGATAGAACTCTCCCCTCCTAAGGGAGTGATACAGGTTCGATTCCTGTCGGGGGCACCAAACCCGAATCCGCACAACTTCAAACTGTTGCGGATTTTTGCTTTTAGAACGCGACTTTCTCAGCTTCCAAGTAAGCCAGGCTCACATATTTGCCAATGTTGCCGCCAAAGCCTTGCATGGTCTTGGCCCTTGCCGCCACACGCGGGTCTTTCAGCACGGCGGCTTTGGCCTCGGCCTCTGACTTGCCGTCTTCGACCGCTTTGAGGCAAGGCTCCCAAATGCCCGCCATGAACTCGCCATAAGTCTTGAGCAAGTCTGGCCTGGCCTGGCCATGGCCGGGCACCCAGAGCTGATCGCCCGTGGCGGCCTGCAGGGCTTTGTAATATTTGAAGGTGCCGGGGTAAGAGCCTTCGTCCATGTTGGCAATGCGGTTGGTCATGGCGATGTCGCCCACTGCCGTCACCTTGTCTTGCACCACCTCGACACACAGGTCCGATGGCGTGTGCGCCGTGCCGTAGTGGTGCATGCGAAATGTCACATCGCCGATCTGAATCACTTGGCCATGCTGCACGGGCGTGTTGGGCAGCACCACTTGCGTGCCAAGCGTTGACTGGTTGGTCCAGCGCTCCATCAGGCTGCGCCACAGGTTGCCTTCTGCGCCTTTGAGTTTTTCAATGGTGCTGGGCAAGGCGTAAATGGGCAGCTTGTCGCCGTAGGTTTTGACGAATGCGTGGTTACCCAGCCAATGGTCACCGTGGTAATGGCTGTTGAACACGGCCACCACGGGTTGGTCGGTCACCTTGCGGATCATGCGGATCGCCATCTGGCCGATTTGCAGCGAGGCCCCCGAATCGATCACCACCACCCCAGCCGAAGTCACCACAAAAATCACGTTGGCCATCATGCCCCGGTTTTCAGGGGTGGGAAATCCGTCAGGGGAGTAGATCATCCACACATGGGGCGACAGCTGTTGCGCCGGAATGTCGGCCACGGCCGGGCCTTCGATGAAGTCCTGCGCTTGCTGCGCGAGCAAACGGGCCTCGGGCCACAGGGCTGCGCCACCGATGGCAGCGCTGGCCCACAACAGTTGTCTTCTTTTCATGCTGATCCTCCATCGGTGCAGCCCCGGACAGTGCCAAGAGCGCTGCACACACTCGTCAAACGGCGTAACCCTTGTTGGGCAATGCGCCCATGATTTTCGGCGTGTTGAGTTGGCGTGGCTTGATGCGACCGCCTTGGGCTTTGAGCCAGGTTTCCACCACATCCCACACCTGCTTGTTGCCCTGGTTGCGGGCTTCTTCGGCCACGGGGGCCCAGCCCGCCACCTTGTACTTTTTACCCGCGTCGATGAGCTGCCCTTTCAGGCGCATATCGCCAATGCGTTGACCTGCCTTGGCCACCGGATTGCAGCTGTAAGTCAAGCCCCCCACGCGCACCATATCACCGCCTTGCTGGTAATAGGGATCGGGGTTGAACAGGTTGTCGGCCACGTCTTCGAGCACGGTCTTGATGGTCTCGCCCGTCATCTCGGTCACCGTGGCGTACGAATAAGTGGTGGCGGTCATGTCGAGCAGCCATTCGCGCGTGATGGGCTGGCCCGGCAAGAGCGTGGTGCCCCAGCGAAAGCCGGGCGAGAACGCGATGTCTGCGCCCTGCACGTCCAGCAGCGCGTCGATCAGCAACTGGTCACCCGTGCCGTTGAAGTTGCCGCGGCGGTACAGCAGGCCATCGGTCACGGCCAGCTTTTCTGCCAGCTTGCTTTCATAAGGCGCGCGGATCTTGGTGATGAGCGCGTCCATCTCCTTGTCGGCGGGCAGCATGTTCGAGAACACGGGCAGCAGCTTGTAGCGGAAGTCGCTGACCTTTTTGTCTTTGACTTCGAAGTCGAGCACACCCAAAAACTTGCCATTTGAGCCCGCGTTGGTGACGATGGTCTTGCCGCCTTTGTTGGACACCAGAGTGGCCACGGGCATGCCGTCGTGCGTGTGTCCGCCCATGATGGCGTCGATGCCGCTGACGCGGCTGGCCATTTTCAGGTCCACGTCCATGCCGTTGTGGCTGATGACAACCACGACCTGTGCACCTTTGCCACGGGCCTCGTTCACCATCAGCTGCATGTTCTCATCCTGGATGCCGAATGCCCAATCGGCCACCATGTAGCGGGGGTTGGCAATCGGGGTGTAAGGAAAAGCCTGGCCGATGATGGCGCAAGGCACACCATTGATCTCGCGGATCACATAGGGCTTAAAGACCGGGTCGCCAAAGTCATTGGTCTTGACGTTCTGCGCGACAAAATCCACCTTGCCAGCGAAATCTTTCTCGATGATTTCCTTCACACGCTCCATGCCCAAAGTGAACTCCCAATGACCCGTCATGACGTCCACACCCAGCAGTTTGCAGGCGTCGACCATGTCTTGGCCATTGGTCCACAAGCTGGTGCCCGAGCCTTGCCATGTATCTCCACCGTCGAGCAACAAAGCGCCGGGGCGGCTGGCCTTCATGCGCTTGACCAGCGTGGCCAGGTGGGCAAAACCACCGACTTTGCCATAGCGCTTGGCGGCTTTTTCGTAGTCCAGGTAAGTCAGCGCGTGGGCTTCGGCTGTACCCGGGCGGATTTTGGCCGCTTGCAACAAATACTCGCCCACCAAATGCGGCAGATTGCCCTGCATGGCGCCAACGCCTAGGTTGATGCTGGGCTCACGAAAATAAATCGGCTTGAGTTGGGCATGGCAGTCGGTCATGTGCAAAAAAGACACATTGCCGAACTTGGGAATGTCGTACAAGCCATTGGACGCCGTGGCCGCGTCCGCGTCCGCGTAGGAGCCCAGTCCCATGCCAGCCATGGTGCCGGCACCCAGCACCTGAAAAAATTCCCGTTTGGTTAAGTTCATATTGTTTTTCCGATTGAACAAGAAGAAAAACCCGGACGAGCCGGGTTGG
>CAJBLW010000019.1 GCA_903953985.1 uncultured Burkholderiales bacterium | reverse complement strand
CGCTGGCCACGGCCGCCCGTGCGCAAGGTCACGCCTGGCAATGCGGGCAGTGGGGGGGTGAATTTACGATCTGCTTCGGTGACGATTTTGTTGCCCATCTGTGGCTCCGGATAAAAAATGCAAAACGGTATTAAGCCACAAGAAAGGCCCTGTTTCAGACAGCGGCCCCGCTTGGCGGAAGGATTTCGGGGGCCGGGACCACCCTAAACCGCCGCCTCTCGCCATTTTTGTGGACCAGCGCCGCATCGACTGCGGCATTTTTTGCAGTCACATCAGTCCCGGCGCAGCGCCACAGAAAAGCCTTTTTGCACTGCGGGCCGAGCCATCAAGGCCTGGTACCAACGCTGAACATGGGGGAACTGTTGCAAATCCACTTGGTGCCGAGGGTGACGCCAGACCCAGCCCAGGATGGCAAAGTCTGCGATCGACAGATCACCGGCAAAAAATTCATTGGTGGCCAATCTGCGGTCCATCACGCCATACAGGCGCAAGGTCTCGGCCATGAAGCGCTCAAGCCCATAGCGTTTGTCGGCCTCGTCGGTCATGCCGGCGTAATGGTGCACCTGACCGGGCGCGGGGCCAAAGCCACCCATCTGAAACATCAGCCATTCCAACGTGGCGACCCGACCAGCGCCCTGAGCAGCTAAGAATTTTCCGGTTTTTTCGGCCAAATAAATCAGGATCGCACCAGACTCATACACCGTTTGCGTCTGGTCATTGTGCCCTTCGGTGTCCACCAAAGCCGGAATCTTGTTGTTCGGGCTGATCTTCAAAAATGCCGGATCGAATTGCTCTTTTTGGGTGATGTCCACCACTTGCACCGCATAAGGCAAGCCCATCTCCTCAAGGGCCACGGTGATTTTGCGGGCGTTAGGGGTGTCAAAAGCGAAAAGCGTCAATGCCATGTTTTATGTCTCCGGTGTTGAACGCGCAGTTTATGCAACAACGACCCTGCAGCAGGTCCATTTGGGGACCCCTGCTCATGATATGGGCGACCACGGCGCGACTGCCAGGCGTCTTTCAGGGCATCAAGGGTGTTGACTTCGAGGGCAACATGAACGCAGCGCCCGCATGGGGCAATGGACCCAAGCCAAGACTTTCGGATAATGCAACAGTCCAACTTGTCCCCGAAGTGAAGCCCTCATTTCCTCATTTGTACAAAAATCACCCCATGAACACATTTTTGCCCCCCCGCGCAGCCACCCTATCCCTGATCTTGCTGGCCTGCACGCCCACTTGGGCCCAAAACACGGTCACCGCCGCTGCGGCGCAAGAGCCTGGCGCGCAAGTCACGGCATCGGGCATGGTCTACCGATCACTGAAAGACGGCACCGGTGCCAGCCCCAAAGCCGCTGACACGGTCAAAGTCCATTACCGGGGCACCTTGCCAGACGGCAAAGAGTTCGACAGCTCCTACAAACGCAACGAAGCCATCGAGTTCCCCTTGAGCCGCGTCATCCCCTGCTGGACTGAGGGCGTGCAGCTGATGAAAGTGGGTGGCAAAGCCAAACTGACCTGCCCGCCTGCCACCGCCTATGGCGATCGCGGCGCAGGGAATGTGATCCCGCCCAAAGCCACTTTGTTGTTCGAGGTCGAGTTGCTGGCCATCAACGGCAAATAAGCGGCAAGTGATCGATATCTCAAGCCTCCAACCTCGGAATACCCCATGAAGCGCCAATCTGCCCGTATGGATGCGGTGGACAGCCCCATCATCCCCACCATCGCCAAGCTGGTGCGCGATAACCCCGGTACCATTTCTTTGGGCCAAGGCGTTGTGAACTACGGTCCCCCGGCGCAAGCCGTGGCCGAGCTGCCTGCGCTCATGGCCGATGCCCAGCTGAACAAATACCAAGCCGTGGGCGGCATCGCCCCTTTAGTGGACCGCTTTCGGCAAAAACTGGCCGAGGACAACCACATCCATTGCGGCACCGAGTCGATCGCCATGGTCACGGCGGGCAGCAACATGGCGTTTCTCAACAGCGTGCTGGCGGTGGCCGACCCGGGCGACGAATTCATCTTGCCCATGCCGTTTTACTTCAACCAGGAAATGGCCATCCGCATGTGTGGCTGCGTCCCCGTGCCCGTGCCCACGCACAGCGACTGGAGCCTGGATGTCGATGCACTGGCCGCAGCGATCACGCCCCGCACCCGAGCCATCGTCACGGTTTCGCCCAACAACCCCACTGGAGCGGTGTACAGCGAAGAAAGCCTGCGCGCGGTCAATGCCTTGTGCGCCCGCTCAGGTCTTTACCACTTTAGCGACGAGGCCTACGAATACTTCACCTACGACGGTGCCCGACACTTCTCACCCGCATCGATTCCGGGCGCGCAAGGTCACACCCTGTCGTTCTATTCGATGTCCAAAAACTTTGGCATGGCCAGCTGGCGGGTGGGTTATGTGGTGTTCCCAGCCGACCTGTTTGGGGCCATGAACAAGGTGCAAGACACCAACCTGATCTGCGCCCCCGTGGCCTCACAATTGCTGGCGCTGCAAGCCCTGCAACTGGGCCGCGACTGGGTACAGCCCAAAGTGCAGGCCCTGGCGAAGGTGCGTGCACAGGTCAACCAGGCGCTGCAAGACCTGGGCGATCTGGTCGAGTTTCCGCACACCCAAGGCGCTTTTTATGTGTTGATGAAACTGCCCGGTGTGTCCGATCCCATGGCTTTCAACCGCGCCATGACCGAAAAACACCGTGTGGCCACCCTGCCCGGCTTTGCTTTCGGTCTGAGCGACACGGCCAGTGCCAACTACCAGCGCCTGTCCTATGGAGCGCTGGACGCCGCCACCGTGGCCGAGGGTGTGGCGCGCTATGTGGCAGCGGTCAAGGACTGGTACAAGGCCTGAGCCGCACGGCCTGCAGCTGTCCGAATCTCCCCACTTTTTCATCCCTAACAGGAAACACCCATGACCACACCCACCCTCGAAAGCTTCACCGCCCAATCCCTGGATGAAGGCTTTGACGAAATCATCGTGCGGGAGTGGGACGCCAACCTGAAACTCGACACCCACACCCATCCTTTTGACGTCAGCGCCTATGTGGCGCGTGGTGAATATTGGTTGACGCTGGGCGCCGACATCAAGCACCTTCAGGCGGGTGATTTTTTCCGACTGGCGCGCGATGTCCCGCATGCTGAACTTTATGGCTCCGAAGGCGCCACCGTATGGGTAGCTCGGGCCAACTGAGGCACGGTCAAGACCAGAACTTAGCTGACTCCTGGGGATGCCCACACCGGCGAACGATCCAGGCCCTACACAGGGCAGCTTGGCCGGGGCCAGCCCTGATCAGCCTTCTATGATTTTCACGGTGGCACCAAAGGAGCCCGAGCTTTGCAAGCCTTGGGTGTCCACTGCAAGATGCCAATGGCCTAATGTGGGGATTTCAAGTCGCACAGAGGTTTGCCGGACCACACCACCTGTGTAGATGTGTTTGACCCCTTTTTTGTAATTGGCAAAATTGAGATCGTCCATGAGCCGCACATTCGCAGGGTTCGTCAGGGTCACCTCGACTGTTTCGCCAATTTTCCTGGGGCCTAAGTCTTTGTAAATGAATTGCATCTTTCCCGCTCGGTGAATGGGCCTGATCCAAATTGATCACGCCACACAACATGGGCCACCCTTGCGGGCAGACGGAAAAAAGCAGACTGTTGGTGAGCAGCGCTCAAAATCGCCAACAAGACTTTAATGCTTTTGTTATTAATGTCAAATATTATATTTTATCAGTCATAAAATATCAACAAGTCGCCTGTCGGGCTTGTTGTTGGATGTGCCCTGGGGCACCATTTTTATGATGGTTTTTGCGATGCGTTTTGTGGGTATCGCAAGGTCACCTTTAAACCACCCAAATCAATGGAATGACCCACTTGCACATCCAAGCGCTGCAATACCGCAATGTGCCTCACGATGGACCAACCCAAGCCACTGCCAGAGGCCGACGTGCCCAACACGCGGAAAAAGCGCTCGCCCAATCGGGCCAAGTCGTCGGCTGACAAGCCGGGGCCGCTGTCTTGCACGGTGATTTGCATTTGACCGTTTTCCAAACGCTGCGCTTGAATGCGCACCGTTGCGCCGTCGGGGCTGTAGCGCAAGGCGTTGTCAATAAGGTTACGCAGCAAGATAAGCCACAACGTGCTTTGGCCATTGACCTGCAAGGGCTCGGGCGCCAACAACTCAAGGGTTTGGCCGCGTCGCAGGGCTTCGGGCGTGAGATCGGCCAAGATGTGTTGTGCCAACTGGTCTAGGCGAAACGACTCAGAAGCCACGTCTTGCGGGCCCTCCACACGGGCCAAGGTCAGCAGCTGTTCGACCAAGCGCGAAGCGCGGTCACAACCCATCAAGGTGCCTTGCAGCGCTTGCCGGCGCACCTCGTCATTGGTGGCCTCGCTCAACGCCACTTGGGCTTGGGCGCGGATGGCGGCAATGGGTGTGCGCAGCTCATGCGCAGCATCGGCGGTGAAGCGGCGCTCGGTTTCCATGCGCAGGGCCAGACGTTGCAGCAAGTCGTTGAGGGCGTTCAAAAGAGGCAGCACTTCTTGTGGGGTCTCGGGCAAGCT
>CAJBLW010000018.1 GCA_903953985.1 uncultured Burkholderiales bacterium | reverse complement strand
GCGCCAGGCCCCCCGCCAGCACGGCCAGCACCAGCAACAACACCCGGTCCCAGGACCATCCGCGAAGGCTTGACTCGGGCTGCATCGTCACTTCTTGGCCATGCCCAGTTCGGTCATCAGTTCGCCAATCCATTTGGCGTCGTCAGTGACGCGCTTGTTCATTTGGTCAGCGGTCATGGTGAATGTGGGGCTACCGGTTTTCTTGAAGTGATCCTGCACCGCTTTGTCATTGATGGATTCCATCATCACGCTGGAGAGCTTGTTGATGATGTCCTTCGGCACGCCCACAGGTGCGGCCATACCGCCCCAGGTGTACAGGTCACCATAGCCTTCTTCGGCAGGTGTTGCGGCGTTCGGGAACACGGGGTTGCGCTGAGGGCGCCAGGTCGACAGGATCTTGACCTGCCCGGCCTTGGCGAAAGAGATGGCGCCATCAGCACCTGCGGTGGTCAGGTCGGCATCACCCGCGATCAGTTCTTTGGCACTGGGGTTGGGAAAGGACACGACCTTGTAGGCCCAGCCGTCTTTTTTGGCAATCCTAGCGGCGATCAGCGCGGGCACGGCGGCGGGGGCATAGCTGCCAATCACCACGGGCTTGCCGCTTTTCTTGGCCCAGGCGGCGAATTCCTTCAGGTTGGTGGCCGGAATGTCGCCACGCGCAGCCAACACGAAGTCGTTGGTCAGCATGGCCCCCACCGATTGGTAATCGGTGATCTTGTAGGGCGTATTGCCTGCAATGATTTGCGAAATGCCAGGGCCAGGCGTCCAGGTGCCGATGGTGTAGCCGTCGGGTTTGGCGCGGATCATTTCGGCAAAGCCCACCACGCCGCCGCCGCCGGGTTTGTTGATGACCTGCACCGGCACGCCCAGGCGCTTGCTCATGCCCTCTGCGACCAAGCGGGTCACCACGTCCATGTCGTTGCCCGGTGGGTAGGGGTAAATGATTTCGATGGGTTTGCTGGGCCACTTGTCTTGCGCCATGGCGGGCAGGGCGGCGGCGGTGGCCAAGGCGGCCAGGGCGATCAAACGGATGCGGTGGTTCATGTGAGTCTCCTGATGGTGGGGTGAAGTGAAATCAAACTTTTTCTGCGGCAGAGAACGCGATGTGCAAGATGCGCAGGGTCTCGTCCACATCTTGGCGCGTAAAGACCAGGGGCGGCGATAGGATGAGGCGGTTGCCTTGTACGCGAATGATGGCGCCCGCTTGGCGGGCCGCACCCACCAGTGCCTGAATATAAGGCGAGGGCGGCACCAGCATGGCTTTGCTGGCCTTGTCGGTGACCAGTTCCACGGCAGACATCATGCCTTTGCCACGCACCTCGCCCACATGGGCGTAGTGCGACAGTTCTTGCAACCTCTCTTGCATGTACGCTCCCACCCGACTGGCGTTGCCCGGCAGGTCTTCGCTGGCCACGATGTCCAGGTTGGCGTTGGCGGCAGCGCAGGCCAGCGCATGGCCCGAATAGGTGTAGCCGTGCATCAGCGCAGCAGGCACGCCGGGCTGGTTCCAGGCGCTGGCCACGCGTTCGTTGATGAGGGTGGCGCCCAAGGGCACATAGCCCGAATTGATGCCCTTGGCCATGGCCATGATGTCCGGAGCCACGCCCCAGGCGCGGGCGCCGCACATAGAGCCGATGCGACCAAAGCCGGTCACGATCTCGTCGCTGATCAGCAAGATGCCGTGCTGGTCGAGCAGTTGCCGCAGACCCGGCCAATAGCTGTCGTGCGGCACGATCACGCCGCCTGCGCCTTGCACCGGCTCGGCAACCAGGGCGGCGATGTTGTGCGCCCCGACTTGCTCGATCAGTTGGCTCAGTTGAATCAGACACAACTGGGCCAGCTGGGCCGGGTCGGTCTCGTTCCAGGGATTGCGGTAGGTGTAGGGCGTTTCGGCCAGGTGGCAGCCGGGCAGGAGCGGCTCGTAGGCGCTGCGAAACATCGGGTTGCCGTTGATGGAGGCGCCACCAAAATGCACGCCGTGGTAGCCCCATTTGAGCGAAATGAACTGGTGACGATTGGGCTGGCCGTTCAGCTTCCAGTATTGGCGTGCCAGCTTGAGCGCGGTTTCCACCGCGTCTGAGCCACCGGAGGAAAAGAACACCTTGTTCATTTTTTCTGGTGCGAACATGCGCATCAGCCGGGCCGACAGTTCAATGGCGGGCGGGTTGGAGGTGTTTTGAAAGGTGGAGTAATAGGCCAGCTTGTCCAGCTGCGCCTTGATGGCGTTGATGACCTCGGGGCGGTTGTGCCCGACATTCACGTTCCACAATGAAGCCACTGTATCCAGATAACGATGGCCGTCGATGTCGTAAACGTAAACGCCTTCGCCCCGGTCAATGATCAGGGGGGGCGAAGCCTGCACCGCCTTGGGGTCGATCATGGGGTGGTACATGTGCTGCGCGTTGGCGCTTCGGATGTCGATGCTGTTGGAATTCATGCCCGCAAGCATAGGCACCAAGGGGGTAATGGAAAAAATCCATTATCCTCAGGTCTTTCCCGTAGACAGGTTGTTGAAAACATGGGTTTTCCCAAGTCATCCCTGGCGGCCCCCGACCCGCTGCCTCATTTTGAAAATCCGCAGTCGATCTTCGATTTGCTCAATTTTCAGCTGCACGAGTTTCTGGGCATCAGCGGCTCATTGGTGACCCGCATCTGCGAAAACGAGTACGGCATCACCCGTGAGGAGTGGCAGTTTGTGGCGATGTTGGCCGAACTCGGGGGCATGTCACCTTCGGCTTTGGCGGGCCGCACCACGGTGGACCGATCCCAAACCTCTAAAACCCTGCGAGGCCTGATGGCCAAGGGCTTGGTGGACCGCCAGCCCGTGCCTGGGGACGGCCGCAAAGCAAGGGTGCTGCTGACAGAGGCCGGCCTGCTGTTGTACCGGCAAATCTTCCCCCGCGTGGTTCAGGTGCACAACGAGGTCTTGCAAGACTTCAACACCGATGAGCGCTTGGCCCTGGCCCGGGCCATGCATCTCCTGCGCGCGCGCGCATCGGCCGTGGCGCAAATGCACAAGCCCGAAGGTGCCAGCGGACGCAGGCTGGGTGGCAGCCGCGCCCGGTGGAAATCAACGACTCTGACCGATTAAGCCCGCAGGTCCGCGCGGATCAGGTCAGCGGCTTTTTCGGCCAGCATGATGATGGGCGCATTGGTGTTGCCTGACACGATGCGCGGCATGACCGCCCCATCCACCACACGCAGACCTTGAACACCGTGCACTCGCAGCCGGGCATCGACCACCGCCATCGGGTCGCTCGCTGGGCCCATGGCGCAGGTGCCCACCGGGTGAAAAATGCTGCCCGCGCGGCGGCGCACCCAATCGAGCAGATCGGCATCACTTTGGCTGGCTGCTCCCGGTTCATGCTCTTGCACGACGAAGGCGGACAGCGGTGATTGGCTGGCGATCTCGCGCATTTTTCGCACCATTTGCACGGCCAGACGCTGGTCGTTCTCGGCGTTCAGGTAGTTGGCGTGGATCTCAGGTGCAGCCAAAGGGTCAGCGCTGCGAAGCTGGATGCGCCCTCGGCTTTCGGGCCGCAAAATGCAGGCCGACAGGGTGATGCCCGGAAAAGGGTGAGGCGGTTGGTGGGGGCGATCAAAGCTGACCAGGCCGAAATGGATTTGCACATTGGGCCAGTCAGACTGCTGGGCATTGTCCAGTGACAAGAACGCGCCGGCCCGGTAAACACCGGTTGCCAGAGGCCCAGAGCGGGTAAGCTGGTAACGCAAAAAGTCGCGTGCACTGCGCCAACGGCTGTTGGCTACATCGTTCAGGGTCTCCACACCATGGCAGCGAAAGGATGGGCGCACCTGCAAATGGTCTTGCAGGTTTTCGCCCACGCCAGGCAAATCGACGACGGTCGCAATCTGGTGCTTTGAAAGCAAGGGGCCAGGGCCCACACCGGACAACTGCAAAAGTTGCGGTGACTGGATGGCGCCAGCGCAAAGCACCACTTCGTGCCGGGCATGCAGACTGTGGCTGTGCCCGTTTTGAAGCCAGCTCACGCCTTGCGCCTTTGTTCCCTGCATCAGGATGCGGGTGACCTGCGCGCCACTGATGACCTGCAAGTTGGGGCGTTGCATGGCGCGCCGTAAATAAGCCCGCTCTGTGCTCATGCGCTGGCCGTGGCGCGTGTTCATGCGAAAGTAACCAGCGCCCGAGTTGTCACCGCCATTGAAGTCGGCAGTCTGCGGTATGCCGCACCGGCCAGCGGCCGCGACAAACGCATCGGACAGCGGATCATGGGGCACCTCAGAAACCCACAAAGGCCCGTCTTGGCCATCACCGGGATGGGGATGGTCGGTGTTCATGGCCCGCTGGAAATACGGCATCACATCGGCCCAAGACCAACCCGGATTGCCCAGGGCTTGCCAACGGTTGTAGTCCTGTTGGTGACCGCGCAAATACAACATGCCGTTGATCAGACTGGAGCCCCCCGGGCCCTTGCCTCGGGGCCAGGGCAAGCG
>CAJBLW010000017.1 GCA_903953985.1 uncultured Burkholderiales bacterium | reverse complement strand
GTCATTGCGAGCGCAGCGCGGCAATCCATTCAACGTCATTGCGAGCGCAGCGCGGCAATCCAATCAGCGTCATTGCGAGCGCAGCGCGGCAATCCAATCAGCGTCATTGCGAGCGCAGCGCGGCAATCCATTCAGCGTCACCACCATGTCTGCAGCAACGCGGCAGTCAGATGGTCAAGGGTTTCGCTATAATATTTCCATCGCCGAGTTACTTGAACTACTTGCAGGGCGATTCATAAATTCTGCTAAAGCGTTCGCCAGGCTCCGGGTTATCAGGGTCGGCAACGCCGACAAACTACTGAAACTTTAGGAGCTTTTTTCATGTCCAGCAATTTCCTCTTCACCTCGGAATCCGTCTCCGAAGGCCACCCCGACAAAGTCGCCGACCAGATTTCTGACGCGATCTTGGATGCCATCTTCGAGCAAGACCCCCGCAGCCGCGTGGCCGCCGAAACCCTGACCAACACCGGTCTGGTGGTCTTGGCCGGTGAGATCACTACCAACGCGCACGTCGACTACATCCAGGTCGCACGCGACACCATCAAGCGCATCGGCTACGACAACACCGACTACGGCATCGACTACAAGGGTTGCGCCGTGATGGTCTGCTACGACAAGCAGAGCAATGACATCGCCCAAGGCGTGAACCACGCGTCTGACGACCACCTCAATATCGGTGCGGGCGACCAGGGTCTGATGTTTGGCTACGCTTGCAGCGAAACACCCGAACTGATGCCCGCCCCCATCTATTACGCCCACCGTTTGGTCGAGCGCCAAGCCCAGTTGCGCAAAGACGGCCGTTTGCCTTTCTTGCGCCCCGACGCCAAGAGCCAAGTGACCATGCGCTATGTGGACGGGAAGCCTCACAGCATCGACACCGTGGTGCTGTCCACCCAGCACAGCCCCGACCAGTCGGAAACATCGACCAAGATGAAGGCCAGTTTCACCGAAGCCATCATCGAGGAGATCATCAAGCCCGTGCTGCCCAAAGAGTGGTTGCTGGACACCAAGTATTTGATCAACCCCACCGGCCGTTTCGTCATCGGCGGCCCCCAGGGTGATTGCGGCCTCACAGGTCGCAAGATCATTGTCGACACCTACGGCGGCGCATGCCCGCACGGTGGCGGTGCGTTCTCGGGCAAAGACCCCTCCAAGGTGGACCGCTCAGCGGCCTACGCTGCACGTTACGTGGCCAAAAACATCGTGGCTGCAGGCTTGGCAACGAAGTGCCAAATTCAGGTGGCTTACGCGATTGGTGTGGCACGCCCCATGAACATCACGGTGAACACCGAAGGCACTGGCGTGATCTCTGACGACAAAATCGCCGCCTTGATCGCCGAGCACTTTGACCTGCGACCCAAAGGCATCATCCAGATGCTGGACCTGCTGCGCCCGATCTACAGCAAGACCGCTGCCTACGGCCACTTTGGCCGCGACGAGCCTGACTTCACTTGGGAGCGCACCGACAAGGCGCAAGCGCTGCGCGCAGCGGCCGGGCTGTAAGCTCAGCACGTTCTGGGGGCCCTGCGCTTCAGGCGGCGGTGCTGTAAGCCCCATCTCTGCCGGGCCCGTGAAGACGGGCCCATTCAGCAGCAAAGCCTCAGCGGCAAAGGCTCAGCCGCTGGGCCTCAGTCTTTGCTAACGTGCACCTGGGGCAAACGGCCCCCGTTCCACTGGCCACCCAATGCCCGTTCGATTTGCGCTGCCAACTGCAGCAACATGCCGTCGTTGGCTTGTTTGGCCTGCGCGTGAATGCCCAAGGGCAAACCGTTTTGCTGCATCGCCATGGGCAGTGAGATGCCAGGCATGCCACACAAATTGGTCAAAGGGGTGTAGGCAAAATTGCGCCAAAGGTTGGCAAACCAATCAAGCACGCTGGGGTTGTCGCTCGTCGTGAGGTATTCCACCGTGCCCAGCTTGGGCGTGGGCAAGGCCGTGATCGGTGTAAGGATGATGTCCCAGTCTTCAAAAAACTGTCCAAACGCCCGCGAGGTGGTGTTGAATACCGCCTGCATGCGAGCGCGCTCGGTGAAGCTGGTGTTCAGGCCCATTTCCCAAATTTTGATGTTGATCGGCTCGACCAGATCTGCTGGCGGACGCGCCAAGTCCCGAGGGGCCAGCAAGTTGGAGATGGTCTGCGCGAAATTGCTGATGTAGCACGTCGTCTGCGCTTCAAACGCGGCCCGAAAATCCACCTCAGGCAAAGCCCAATCGACCTGGTGGCCCAGCCCCTCTAAAAAGTGCCCCACGCGCTGGAGCTCGTCCACAAAATGCGGCACCGCCCGAAAATCTCCCCACTCGTGCGACAGCGCAATGCGCAGGCGCGGCGGGTCACGCCGAATCAATTCGCTGTAGGGCTCGGGGGGCATCCAGTAAGGCATGAACTCGCCAGGCGCACCGCCCCGGCAATGGTCAACAAACGCAGCCGTGTCGCGCACCGTGCGGCTTTGGCATCCTTGTGTGGAGACCAGACCCGTCAGATCCGACGCTGCAGGCGCGATCGAAAACACCCCACGTGAAGGCTTCAAACCAATGTTGCCATTGGCCCCCGCTGGGATGCGGATCGACCCGCCCCCATCGGTGGCATGCGACAGCGGCAGCACGCCCGCCGCCAAGGCCACTGCCGTGCCGGCAGAAGACCCGTAACTGGTGTACTCAGGGTTCCAAGGATTGCGCGTGACATACACCGCCGGATTTTCGGCAGAGCTGCAGACTCCGAATTCGGGCGTGGTGGTGCGGCCGATGATGTTCAGGCCCGCCCGCCGAATTTGCGACGTCAAAAAAGTGTCTGCCGTGGCCCGGTTGCCACGCATCATCAAGGAGCCCATTTCCTGCAAACGCCCCTTGAGGGTGGGCCCCAAGTCTTTCATGAAAAAAGGCACACCCGCAAAAGGCCCCGCCGGGTCCAGGCCGTCCTGCAGCGGGTTGGCCACGACGTCGTCAAACACTTCGACCACCGCGTGCACCGCCGGGTTGATTTTGGCCACCCCGGCCGCCGCCTGCGCGGCCAGTTCAGCCGGTGACACATCACCACGCCGCACGCATTCAGCCAGCCCCACCGCGTCGTGCTCTACCCACTCTTGCCAGGTCATTGCCAAAGTCATTCCTGCCATCCTTGCACTTGTACTTTTAATGTCATTAGGATACGCAAATTTGTCACTGCGCCGCCCACCCCATCACGCCATTGTCCGGGGTTTGCGCTTGGCTAAGCCCCCAGGACTTCAAGCGGACACTTCTTCGGTGGTTGCACGCCTGAGCTCACGCCTTTCGGTGAAGTCAAACCAACGGCCCCGATGCACTGTGGAGGTGTTGTCCCACATCACAAGGTCACCAACTTGCCAACGGTGCTGGTAAACAAATTGACGTTGCGTTGCATGCTCCATCAGGTCCAGCAACAGCATTCTCCCTTCAGCCAAGGTCATGCCTTCGATCTCGCAAGCGTGGATGCCGACAAAAAGAATCTTGCGGCCGGTGCGGGGATCCGTTTGGACCAAGGGCCAGCTTGCCGGTGGAATGGCTTTACGTTGCTCTTCGGTGTATTGGGTGTCGCCGAGTAAAAAACGCGAGTGCAATGCGTAGTGAATCGCTTGAAGTCCATCAACTTGGCGTTGACGCCAATCCGGAAGGCCATCCCACGCCATTCGCAGATCCGCGAACTCGGTTTCGCCGCCAAAGTCCGGCACGGTGACGGCAGACAACATCGAATACTTTGCACGCGGCTTTTGGAAAGAACTGTCGCTGTGCCACAGCTGATTTGCGACGTTGCCGACTATTTTGGCGTGCGCCCGATCTGCCACCTCGCCATCCACCTTGACGTTGGAGATGTCGGCCAGTTCAGCGTACTCTAGGCGGTGCGGCCCACCCTTGAGTTTGCGCAGGCCCATGTCCAGCGGTCCCAAAGATTTGGCAAATTCGATTTGCTGAGTCTGGCTCAAATTCTGATGACGAAACACCAGCACAGCGTGCTGGTCCATCGCCTCTTCGACTGCTTTGATCTGAGCAGGCGTGAGCGGATCACGCAGATCGATTCCAGTGGCTTCGGCTGCGAATGGCTGCAGAGGATTGAGGTGAAGCATGCTCATGATTTACCCCATCAGTCCAGCTTGATGCCGGCAGATTTGACAATTGCAGCCCACTTGTCGATGTCCTGACGGATCTGCGCTGTGTACTGCTCAGAAGTGGATCCCACGGGCTCCATGCCCAACTGCTGCATACGGGAGACCACCTCTGCACTGCGCACCACTTGGCCAATGTCGGCGCTGATTTTTTGCAACAACGCGGGTGGCATTCCGGCTGGCCCAATGATCCCGATGGCACTGACGGCACTGAAACCCGGGACGGTCTCGGCAATCAATGGAATCTCAGGACTTGACGCCGCGCGTTTGGGGCTGGACAAGGCAATCACCTTCATGCGATTGTCTTTGACGAACGGCATAGAGGAAAACAGCACGTCAAACAACAAGGGCACGCGACCGCCGATCATGTCCTGTTGCGCTGGCGCGCTGCCCTTGTAGGGTATGTGTAGAAGGCGAATGCCAGCCATGCTGGCCAACATCTCGCCCGCCAAATGCGTACCGGTACCAGTGCCGGGAGTCGCGTAGCTCAGCGCATTTGGATTTTTCTTGGCGTAGGCGATGAGCTCCTGCATGTTATTGAAGGGCTGCGACGGGTGTGCAAAAAGTCCAAAATGCGCCTGCGCCACTTGAGACACGCCCACCAGATCTTTTTTGGTGTCATACGGTAGATTGGGTTGCAGGCTTGGATTGATCGTCAAGGCCGTGATCGCCATCCCCAAGGTGTAGCCGTCGGCGGTTGACTTGGCCACCAAATTCGTGCCCAGCGTCGTGCCAGCGCCGGGTTTGTAGTCAACAACAACAGGTTGCTTCCACAGCGTCTGCAGTCCAGTCGAGATGATTCGAGCAACCGTGTCAGTGGGTCCGCCCGGTGGAAAAGGCACGATCAGTTTAACGGGCTTGTCGGGCCAAGCCTCAACGGCTTGCGCTGCCACGAAAGTAGGCGCAAGCAACATGGCAGCCGCCATCAAAAAAACACGGCGTGGCGAAAAATGAAACATGTGTGTGTCTCCTGACAGTGCATGGCTTTCTGGAATCGGCTTTCAGCAAAGTGAACCATCAGCGCAAGAATTAAATCACCAGAATTAACACATGGCAATCAGCGCAACAGTTCAACCGCTGATAACTTTTTCTTGTTCCAGCCAAAATGAATGAGGTTCTTATTTTGACGGGACCTTATCTGTTTGGCTGAGCACTGGAGACACATCAAGAATTCATTAGGGTTTGCGGCTCATGGAGTCACATGAAAAAAGCCGCTAACGGAATAGCGTTAGCGGCTTTTAAACAGGTTAGTGGTGGTGGGGCGTAACCACTGCGCAAACAGCCTCAGAGTAGCCCCTGCGGGCCTCATCTAGTTCCTGCGAACAACCCGCAATTCAGCGCCGCACCCAATGGGAAGGCCTCCATCGAATGCCTCCATTTCTACAGAATTGTGGACGGCGGTTCAAATCTGTAAAACACTATTGAAACAGCGACCACAGACTTCAATTTTCCATTCAGCCCTGCTTGCCGGGCGGACCCCCCACCTTGTTGACAACACCCCGCCCTTCTGATATCTTTAAGTTATCTAACTTCAAAGGAGCCGGAAATGAGAGCTGCAGCAGCCCAGATCGCCTTCCGCTATCGCCCGAAAGACAGCGCAACTGGCGTGACCCGCACAACGACCAAACGTCTGGCTGATGTATTGGGTGTTGACGAAACACAAGTGATTCACCTGGCACTGCATGAACTGGCCACCAAGTTCCTGCCTCAATACGAGGCAGATGAGGGAGCTTTGACCAAAGCCCAACTCAATCAGGTTAAAAAATCAGCCCCCAAGGCCAAAGGCGGCACTGTCCGCAGCAGTCTGTTTGAATTGGAAAACGCCTGATGCGCTGGTGGCCGGAACCCATGGCTGGCGAAATCGTCTGGTGCCATTTCCCTGACAACATTCACCCTAAACCAAAGCCACGCCCCGGCCTCATTGTTTCGACCAAGGAAGACGACGAAGGCATGATTTTCGTGAGCGTGGCGTATGGGACCAGCCAAAAGACGGACCGTCTCTACAGCGGGGAATTCAGAATCGCAAAGAGCGAGCAGCCTAGTGCATATACCAGCGCCGGTTTGAGCTACGACACCAAATTCGACCTGAGAAACGTTCTTGAGCTCCCGTTCAACGACGCCTACTTCTCGGTCCCACCGCATGCGCCATACGGCCAAATCCCAAAACTCGGAACTCTGCATCCGAGCATGGTCCGGATTGCCGCCACCGCTTTTGCGGCAGCAAGTAAATAGAGGCAGTCATGGAACAGATGATCCATTTTGGGGTGAAAAAGT
>CAJBLW010000016.1 GCA_903953985.1 uncultured Burkholderiales bacterium | reverse complement strand
GAAACAGGCCTTGGGCCACAGCTCCAGCAAGGCCCAGCAAAGCCCCACCCAGCCATGCGCCCAAGCTGCGTGGCAAACGGATGTCCCACACGATCTGGCGCGACACCGCATCGGCCCCCGCCGCCCACCAGGCCTGCCAGCCCTGGCTGCCTGCGGCCGTGCCCAGCAAAACCACAGTCAGGCCCAAGGCCAAGAACAGCAGCGCCCAGCGCGGTGCGTGGGTGCGGGTGTGGTCCAGGGTGTTCACCGCTGCGCTCCTGTGTCGGCTTGGACCGCTGCGCGGTTCAGGCAATCGGCCATCAGCTGCGCGCCTTCGGCCATGCGCGGACCGGCCCGCACCAGCATGTCCGATTCCTCAGGCTTAAAAACGCACAAGCGCTGGCCTTGCATGGCCCGCAAGCGGCCCCAGCCGGGGCGCTGCAGCATGCTGGCACGGCTGCTGTCGCCCGCCATGATCACGTCAGGCCGGGCCTGCACCACCCACTCGGGGTTGACCTGCGGAAACGGCCCCATCGATGCAGGCAAGATGTTGGCCACGCCCATGCGCGTGAGCGTCTCGCCCATGAAGGACGACTCACTAGCGCCATAGGGCGCGGGGCTCACCTCAAAGTAAACCCGCTGCTGCCGAGCAGCCGGGCTGAGCGATTGCACCACCGCCTGCACACCCGCCTGAATGCTTTGCCACACCCGGTCGCTGTCAGCGGCGGGCACATGCAGCGCCTGCGCCACAGTGCGCCACACGCGCAGCGCGTCGGCGTGGTTGCGCGGCTCCAGGCGCAATACATTCAGGCCCAGCGCCTGCAAGCGGTCCGCGCCCCGGGTGGAGCCCGCAGCCAGCACCAAGTCGGGCTTGAGTGCGATGATGCTCTCGATGTTCGGGTCCAACCCACCGCCGACGCGCGGCACCGACTTGACCGATTCGGGCCAGTTGGAATAACGGTCCAGGCCCACGAGTTTGTGGCACTGCTTCAAGGCGCACACGGTTTCGGTGAGGGAAGGCAGCAAGCTCACGATGCGCTGCGGCGCATGAGGAATTTGCACTTTTTGCTGGCGGTCGTCGAGCACGGTCACGGCGTGTGCAGGCTGCAGTATTCCGATGGAAAAGAAACAGGCCAACATCCTCAAAAACAAAAATGTCGTCATTCCCGAGAAAGCGGGAATCGAGACGCGTGATCGGCTAACGGCGTGCGGGCCTGGCATCAAACGCTCAGCCATGCAGCGCTTCCCACTGGCTGAAGATGCGGTGCATCTGCGCCACGCCATCGGTGAGCGCCGCAGGACCGGGCTGCAAAATGTCGGCCGATTTGATTTCAAAAATCTGCCCGGTGCGCACGGCGGGCACGACTTGCCAACCGGGCCGCGCCGCGACTTTTTCGGGGCGAAACTTCTTGCCACACAAAGAGCCGATGATGATGTCGGGCGCACGCTCGACGATGGTTTGGCCGCTGGCGATGATCCGGTCGCGCCCCATGGATTGCAGCGCCAACTCCGGAAAAATATCATCCCCACCCGCAATGCCCATCAACTCAGACACCCAGCGGATGGTGCTCATGTGGGGTTCGTCCCATTCCTCAAAATACACACGGGGCCGACGCTTGAAGCCCGCCGCCTTTTGGGCGATGGCGTCCAGCTCAGCGCGCATTTTCGACAACTGGGCCAAGCCCTGCTCGGCCTGCCCCACCATCGCGGCCACTTGGTAAAGCACCGAAAAAATCTCATCCACGCTGCGCTGGTTGAACACGGTGACCTGCACACCGGCCTTGATCAGCAAAGAAGCGATGTCGGCCTGCAGATCCGAAAAACCAAAAACACAATCGGGTTGGAGCGCCAGGATCTTGTCGATCTTGGCGCTCAAGAACGCACTGACCTTGGGCTTTTCTTCGCGAGCCCGGCGCGGGCGCACCGTGTAGCCCGAGATGCCCACAATGCGCGCCTCCTGCCCCAGCAGGTACAGCCATTCGGTCGTTTCCTCGGTCAGGCAAACGATGCGTTGGGGCAAGAGGTTTTGCATGGGCCAGGTCCGATCAGTGTTTCATTTTCCAGCTCAGTCCCAGCGTGGTGGTGCGTGGCAGCTGGTTGTAGCCATAAGCCGTTTGATAGCGGTTGTCGGTCGCGTTTTCCACGCGGCCATACAGTGTCCAGTCGCGGCTCAGGCTGTAGCGTGCGGTCAGGTCCAGCAAGGTGTTGCTGGGCAAGCCTGGCTTGCCTTCGATGTCGGGACGCGCGCTGGTGAAGCGCACACTGCCGCCCAGCGACAACAAGCCCATCGATTGCGACACCGACAGCGAGGCCAGGGTCTTGGCACGGCGCACCAATTGCTGGCCAGTAGCCTCGTTCACCGGGTCTTGCAAGGACAAGCTGGCGCGCAAATCAGTCATGTGAAAGCGACCGCTGTAGCTGGTTTCCAGGCCCTGGTTTTTGACACGGCTGACGTTGTTGAACTGAAAACTGCCCATGTCATACAGGAGCAGGTCATGGGTGCGGGTGGAGAACCAAGTCGAGCGCAAGCGGTGTGGCCCTTGCGCCCACTGCACGCCCGCCTCTTGCGTGTTGGCGGTTTCGGGCCGCAGGTTCGGGTTGCCGCTGTAAGGGTCAAACAAATAGCCCAAAGGGGGCATATTGAAGGCTGTGGCGTGGCTGGCAATCAGCTTCCATTGCCGGTTGAGGTTGAAGCCATAGCCCAGGTACACCGAGTCTTTGGCAGACACACCTTCAACATCATCGTGCCGCAAATTGAACTGAAAGTTGTGCGATTGAAGCTTGTAAAGCACCCCGCCATACAGCGCATGGGCTTTGCGCTCACGCGACAGGCCAGACACACCATCGGTGGCCATGTCGATGCCTTGGGTCTGGTGATCCAGTCCAGCCGACAAGACCATATTGGTCAGGTCCCACTGATGCGTCCACGACACCATGCGGGTGCGGGTGACGGCCTGGGTAGTGAACGAGTAG
>CAJBLW010000015.1 GCA_903953985.1 uncultured Burkholderiales bacterium | reverse complement strand
AGCAGCAGGTGTGCCCATCATCGGAACAAGCCCCGACATGATCGACGCGGCCGAAGACCGCGAGCGTTTCCAGAAATTATTGCAAGAACTGGGTCTGCGTCAACCTCCTAATGCCACGGCCCGCACGGAGCCAGAGGCTTTGGAAAAAGCTGCTGCCCTGGGTTACCCCCTGGTGGTGCGTCCCAGCTATGTGCTGGGTGGTCGTGCCATGGAAATCGTGCACGAGCAACGCGATTTGGAGCGTTACATGCGCGAAGCGGTCAAGGTGTCACACGATTCGCCTGTGCTGCTGGACCGTTTCCTGAACGACGCCATCGAATGCGATGTGGATTGCCTGCGCGACCCCGAAGGCAAGACCTTTATCGGCGGCGTGATGGAGCACATCGAGCAAGCGGGTGTGCACAGCGGTGACTCGGCTTGCTCATTGCCACCTTATTCTTTGTCAGCCGAGACTGTGAACGAAATCAAGCGTCAATCCGCAGCGATGGCAGGCGCATTGAGCGTCGTGGGTTTGATGAACGTTCAGTTCGCGATTCAACATGTGAATGGCAAAGACGTTATCTATGTGCTGGAAGTCAACCCACGCGCCTCACGCACCGTGCCTTTCGTGTCCAAAGCCACGGGTATTCAGCTGGCCAAAGTGGCTGCGCGGTGCATGGCAGGCCAGTCTTTGGCGTCGCAAGGCATCACCCAAGAAGTCACTCCACCGTATTTCAGCGTGAAAGAAGCGGTGTTCCCGTTTGTGAAGTTTCCGGGTGTGGACACCATCCTTGGCCCCGAAATGAAGTCCACAGGTGAAGTGATGGGCGTAGGCAAGACCTTCGGCGAAGCTTTTGTGAAGAGCCAGTTGGGTGCAGGAACCAAGCTGCCACGTCCGACCAAAGCCGACGGCACGCCTTCAGGCAAGGTTTTCATTTCGGTGAAAAACAATGACAAGGCGCGCGCCATCGAAGTGGCGCGTCAATTGGTAGCTCAAGGGTTTGCGCTGGTGGCGACCAAAGGAACCGCCAGCGCGATCACCGAAGCCGGTGTCCCTTGTGCCATTGTGAACAAGGTCACTGAAGGCCGCCCGCACATCGTGGACATGATCAAGAACAACGAAGTTGTGCTGGTCATCAACACAGTGGAAGAACGCCGCAATGCGATCGCTGATTCGCGCCACATCCGCACCTCGGCTTTACTCAACCGCGTGACCACTTTCACAACCATTGCAGGCGCGGAAGCGGCTGTAGAGGGCATGAAGTACATGGACCAGCTGGGCGTGATTTCTATTCAGGAAATGCACGCCCAACTGGCAGCCTAAACCCTGAACCCTAGCTTTTAGCCCCGCACCCCGGACCGGGTGCAGGGCATAATGTGACTATGACCGCCGAGTCTTCAAGCTCGGCGGTTTGCTTTTGGAGAACCCAACATGTCAACCATCCCGATCACCAAACGTGGAGCTGAAAAACTCAAGAGCGAGTTGCATCGGCTCAAAACGGTAGACCGCCCCGGCGTCATACAGGCCATTGCTGAAGCCCGTGCCCAGGGCGATCTGAGCGAGAACGCCGAATACGATGCAGCCAAAGACCGTCAAGGCTTCATCGAAGGCCGCATTCAGGAAATCGAAGGCAAGCTGTCGGCCGCGCAGATCATCGACCCGGCCTCGGTCGATGCAGGTGGCCGCGTGGTGTTTGGCACCACCGTCGAATTGGAGGACGAGAGCTCGGGTGAGGCTGTGACCTACCAGATCGTGGGTGAGGATGAGGCTGACTTGAAACTGGGATTGATCAACATCAGTAGTCCCATTGCGCGGGCCCTGATCGGCAAGGAAGAGGGCGATGTGGCAGAAGTGCAGGCCCCTGGTGGTGTACGCCGTTATGAGATCGTGGGCGTTTCTTACGTTTGAAGAAAAAAACAGGCCGTTGTCTAACGGCCTGTGTTCGCTGTGCCAGCCCGATTTGGGCAGTATGTCCCTCAGTCGTGGCGACCTTTTTTGACCGATTGTTGCTTGGGTTTGGCCCGCTTGATTTGCCCCCCCGCGGCCAGACGTTGATTGCCCAGCACACGAACGGTTTTGACTTCAGGGCGTTGACCACCTCTTGAGCTGTATTTCAGAATTTTGAAATCACGAGGACCTGCTTTGCGGTCTTCATCTGTTTCCTTGATCTTTTCAGGCTGAGGGCGCCAGAGGATCAACAATTTGCCGATGTGTTGTATGGGAGCGGCGTTGAGTTGGTCCGCCAGTTGGGCGAACATGGCTTCACGTGCAGCACGGTCATCGCCCAGGACGCGAATCTTGATCAGGCCATGCGCGTTCAAGGCCGATTCGGTTTCCTTGACGACGGCAGGGGTCAGGCCATCGCCGCCGATCATGACGACCGGATCCAGGTGATGGGCATCGGCGCGAAAAACTTTGCGCTCGGCAGGTGTGAGTTGTATTTGGGGCATCCCCGTATTATCCCCGCAAGGACGCGAAAGAATGAAAGTCAAAACCAAAAGTAAAAAAGTCAACAAGGCCTGGTTGAACGACCACGTCAATGACACCTATGTGAAGCTGGCCCTCAAAGAGGGTTACCGCGCCCGTGCCGCCTACAAACTCAAGGAAATCGACGAAACCTTGGGCCTGATCCGGCCCGGCCATTTGGTGGTGGACCTGGGCTCTGCCCCTGGCGCTTGGAGTCAGTACCTGCGCCGCCGCTTGTCACCCGATGGTGCGGCCGTGGGTGAACTCAATGGCATCATCATCGCGTTAGACATTCTGCCCATGGACCCCGTGGAGGGGGTGCAGTTCATTCAGGGGGATTTTCGCGAAAACGAGGTGTCCGCCCTGCTGGAAGCGGCCTTGCAAGGGCGGCAGGCTGACGTGGTGGTGTCCGACATGGCCCCCAATTTGTCGGGCATCGAATCGTCGGATGCGGCGCGGGTCCAGCATTTGATCGAGCTGGCCGTGGAGTTTGCGCAAAATCACATGAAGCCGCAGGGTGCTTTGGTGGTCAAGGTCTTTCATGGCAGCGGCTATGGCCAGATCGTCAAGATGTTCAAGGAGACCTTCAAGGTGGTCAAGCCGATCAAGCCCAAATCCTCCCGGGATAAATCTTCGGAGACTTTTTTGGTGGGAATGGGCCTGATTCAAGGAGCCTGATGTATTAATTCCCAGCTTTTAGAGGGCCAAACCTCTGGAAAGAGTAGCCAAGGCTTCTGGCAGGCCTAGAATAGTGAAAGTCAATTTTTTCGATTGGAGTCTCTCTTGAATAACCCTTGGTTTTCCAAAATTGCCGTCTGGATGGTGATTGCCATGGTGCTCTTCACCTTGTTCAAGCAATTTGACAACCGTGGTGTCGCCGGCGCGAATGCCATTGGTTATTCTGATTTTTTGGAAGAGGTGCGCAGCAACCGGATCAAGAGCGCCACGATTTCTGAAAGCCCTGGCGGCACTGAAATCCTCGCTGTCACGGTCGATGACCGTCGCATCAAAACCACTGCCACTTACTTGGACCGCGGTCTGGTGGGTGATTTGATCAGCAGTGGCATCAAATTCGATGTCAAGCCCCGCGAGGAGGGCTCTTTGCTCATGACCTTGCTGGTCAGCTGGGGCCCCATGCTCTTGCTGATTGGCGTTTGGGTCTATTTCATGCGCCAAATGCAAGGGGGTGGCAAAGGCGGGGCGTTCAGTTTTGGTAAATCCAAGGCCCGCATGATGGACGAAAACAACAACAACACCACTTTTGCGGACGTGGCTGGTTGTGATGAAGCCAAGGAAGAAGTCAAAGAGGTGGTCGACTTCCTCAAAGACCCTCAACGTTTCCAAAAATTGGGCGGTCGAATTCCTCGCGGTTTGTTGTTGGTGGGGCCTCCTGGAACAGGTAAAACACTGCTGGCCAAAAGTATCGCAGGCGAAGCCAAAGTGCCGTTTTTCAGCATTTCGGGTTCTGATTTTGTTGAGATGTTTGTGGGTGTGGGTGCTTCCCGTGTTCGCGACATGTTCGAAAACGCCAAAAAGAACGCTCCTTGCATCATTTTTATTGACGAAATTGATGCGGTCGGTCGCCAGCGTGGCGCAGGCCTGGGCGGCGGCAACGACGAGCGTGAGCAAACCCTCAACCAGATGCTGGTCGAGATGGATGGCTTTGAAACCAATTTGGGTGTGATCGTCGTGGCGGCCACCAACCGTCCGGACATTCTGGACGCTGCCCTGTTGCGCCCCGGCCGTTTTGACCGTCAGGTCTATGTGACCTTGCCCGACATCCGCGGTCGCGAGCAAATCCTGAATGTGCACATGCGCAAAGTGCCAATTGGTCAAGACGTGAACGCGGCCGTGATCGCCCGAGGTACGCCCGGCATGAGCGGTGCTGATTTGGCTAACCTTTGCAACGAAGCGGCCTTGATGGCGGCACGTCGCAACGCTCGCGTGGTGGAGATGGTTGACTTCGAAAAAGCCAAGGACAAGATCCTGATGGGCCCCGAGCGCAAGAGCATGGTCATGCCTGAGGAAGAGCGGCGCAACACGGCTTATCATGAAGCAGGTCACGCTCTCATCGGTAATCTTCTGCCTAAATGCGATCCCGTGCACAAGGTCACCATCATTCCACGCGGACGAGCCCTTGGCGTGACGATGAGCTTGCCCGAAAAAGACCGTTACAGCTTTGACAAAGAGTTCATGCTCAACCAGATCAGCATGCTGTTTGGTGGGCGCATTGCCGAAGAAGTATTCATGAATCAGATGACCACGGGTGCCAGCAACGATTTCGAACGTGCCACATCCATTGCCCGCGACATGGTCATGCGTTACGGTATGACCGATGCCTTGGGCCCCATGGTTTATGCTGAAAACGAGGGGGAAGTGTTTCTTGGCCGCTCGGTCACCAAGACCACCAACATGAGCGAAGCCACCATGCAAAAGGTGGACTTGGAGGTGCGCCGCATCATCGACGAGCAGTACAGCTTGGCCCGTCGTTTGATTGAGGAACACAGCGCCCAGATGCACGCCATGGCCAAAGCCTTGCTCGAGTGGGAAACCATCGACAAAGATCAGATTGCCGACATCATGGCCGGCCGTGATCCATTGCCTCCAAAGGACTGGACACCACGCACACCCCCATCGGGTGGCAACAGCGACGGTGGTTCGTCGGTCGTTCAACCTGAGCCTGCCACAACGGCGGCCTGAGCGGGTGGGTGATGCCAATCAGATAACGGGGCCTTCGGGCCCCGTTTTCCGTGGCGCCCCCTAGTTGGGTTTTTTGGAAAGTCCTTTGTTGTATGCGTTGGCAAACTACACGTTTTAATCTGGACCTCACTCGCCCTTGGGTCATGGGCATCGTCAACTTGACCCCGGACTCTTTTTCTGATGCTGGGCAGCATGCGCAAGGCTCACTGGCCTTGCAACATGCTCAGCGGTTGTTGCGCGAAGGTGCAGGCATTCTGGACGTCGGGGCGGAGTCGACCCGACCTGGTGCCCAAGCGGTACCGCTGGAGGACGAGTTGGCGCGTTTGATGCCATTTTTGCGGGAAGCCGTGCGCTGGCAGGTTCCAATATCGGTGGATACTTACAAGCCTGAGGTGATGCAGGCGGTTCTGGATTTAGGGGTAGACATCGTTAACGACATCTGGGCTTTGCGTCAGCCAGGTGCCGAGCGCGTGGTCGCGGCCCATCCCTCGTGCGGCGTGTGCTTGATGCACATGCACCGTGACCCGCAGACCATGCAACTGGACACCATGAGCGGCGACGTCGTTTCCGATGTCAAACTGTTTTTGCAAGCGCGTATGCAAAGTCTCTTGGACCAGGGCGTTGATGCAGTCCGTTTGGTGCTTGATCCAGGCATTGGGTTTGGCAAAACGGTGAAGCAAAACTTCCAATTGCTGGCCCACCAAGCGGAATTGATGCTGGAAGGACGTCCCATCATGTCAGCATGGTCGCGAAAGTCGTCCTTGGGGGCCGTGCTGAACCAAGATGGCGTCATTCCCCAGCCCTCTGAACGCTTATCGGCCAGTGTGGCTGCGGCTTTACTGGCCGTTGAACGAGGTGCTCGCCTGATTCGCGTGCACGATGTCAAGGCCACGGTGGACGCATTGAAAGTCTGGCAGGCCGTCCAAGCAGTCGCAGCTGAAAATTGAGCGCTGGCACTCAATGTGTGTCAATGTTTTTGCTGGCCTGGACCGATAAAATCAGACAACTCATTATAAAAAAAGGATGAATTCATGGCGCGTCGTTATTTCGGGACAGACGGTATTCGCGGCACTGTGGGTCAAAGCCCCATTACCCCCGACTTCATCTTGCGCTTGGCTCACGCGGTCGGCCGTGTCTTGAAGACTCAAGAACCCCATCCAGTGGTTTTGATCGGCAAAGACACCCGAATTTCCGGGTACATGCTTGAAAGTGCTCTGGAGTCGGGCTTCAACTCGGCAGGGGTGGACGTGGTCTTGCTCGGTCCTGTACCGACGCCCGCTGTGGCTTACCTGACCCGAGCGCAGCGCGCTTCCTTGGGGGTGGTGATCAGTGCCAGCCACAATCCGTTTGCCGACAACGGGATCAAATTTTTCAGCGCTCAAGGTCAGAAATTGTCTGACGTCTGGGAAGAAACGGTGGAGGCCAGGTTGCTGGAGGACCCAGTTTGGGTGGATTCGGCTGCCCTCGGCAAGACCCGACGCTTGAACGATGCGGCGGGCCGTTACATCGAATTTTGTAAAAGCACGTTCCCCAACGACCTGACCCTCAAGGGCCTGAAGATCGTGGTGGACGCCGCCCACGGAGCGGCCTACCAGATCGCGCCCAAGGTCTTCCACGAATTGGGCGCAGAGGTGGTAGCCATTGGCTGCTCACCCGATGGTCTGAACATCAACAAGGACTTAGGGGCGACTCACCCCGAGGCACTGGTGCAGGCCGTGAAGGACCACCGGGCCGATTACGGCGTGGCCCTCGATGGCGATGCAGACCGCCTTCAGTTGGTGGATGCATCAGGGCGCTTGTTCAATGGCGATGAATTGTTGTACCTGATGGTCGCTGACCGTTTGGCCCGGGACGAGGCTGTGCCCGGTGCCGTGGGCACCTTGATGACCAATCTGGCGGTAGAGATTGCCCTCCAAAAGCGTGGCGTTCAATTTGTGCGGGCCAAAGTGGGAGACCGCTACGTGTTGGAGGTCTTGCACGACAAAGGCTGGTTGCTCGGTGGTGAAGGCTCGGGCCATTTGCTGGCCTTGGACAAGCACACCACGGGTGATGGTCTGGTCAGTGCTTTGCAAGTGCTGCAAGCTTGTGTGGGCAGCGGCCAGACCATGGCGCAACTGCTCGAAGGCGTCAGTCTATTTCCGCAAACCTTGATCAATGTTCGCCTGCCGCCTGGTTTTGATTGGCAAGGTCACGCCCCTTTGTGGGTGGCCAAACAAGCGGTTGAGACCGAGTTGGGCGATTCCGGGCGTGTTTTGATTCGTGCCAGCGGCACCGAGCCCTTGGTCCGCGTCATGGTCGAGGCGCGCGATGTGTTGCAAGCGCGTCAATGCGCTGAACGGATTGCGGCCACTCTGGCATGACGACTCCTGAGTTGTTCAGATCTTCAGTTGCTTGAGCTAACCTAGAGGTGCACGCTCCAACCGTATGGTGGGGCATGTCCAAGGTCCATGGGGGCGTCTTCTTTAATAGACCAGCCGGTCCGGCTTGATCTCTTGCAAGATCGTGGTGGCGATTTCTTCGATGGACTTTGTCGTGGTTGACAGCCAACGGATGCCTGATCTGCGCATCATGGCTTCACCTTCAGAGACTTCCATGCGGCAGTTTTCAAGGCTGGCGTAACGCGAGTTGGGGCGGCGCTCCGTGCGGATTTCTGACAGACGCTCCGGCTGAATGCTCAGGCCAAAGATTTTCGAGCGATGTGGCATCAGCGCGGGCGGTAGCTGTTTGCGCTCAAAGTCCTCCGGGATCAAGGGGTAGTTGGCCGCTTTCAAGCCGTGCTGCATGGCCAAATAAAGGCTGGTGGGGGTTTTGCCGCTGCGGCTGACACCCACCAAAATCACATCGGCCGATTCCAGATCGCGGTTGGACTGTCCATCGTCATGCGCCAATGAGAAGTTGATGGCTTCGATCCGGTCGTGGTAGGCCTTGCTTTTACTGACATCCGAGAAGCGGCCCACGCGGTGGTGTGACTTGATGCCCAATTCCGCTT
>CAJBLW010000014.1 GCA_903953985.1 uncultured Burkholderiales bacterium | reverse complement strand
GCGGCGTGAGCACCCAGGCCTACGGCACACTAGACGGCTCACGCGCCGCCGAAGTGGTGATGAGCCAAGCCCCCGCGCAGCTGATCACCCTGAACGGCCTGACCGCTTTGGAAGAGGCCGTGGACATCGGCATCGCCTGCACCTGCGCAGAAGCCGTGGGCGTGATGGACAAGACCTTGGCCATCACCGTGGACTACATGAATACGCGCAAGCAGTTCGGTGTGGCCATTGCCAGCTTCCAGGCCCTGCGTCACCGCGTGGCCGACATGAAGATGCAACTGGAGCTGGGCCGATCCATGAGCTACTACGCCAGCCTGAAATTGCATGCCCCCGCCGACGAACGCCGCCGCGCTTTGGCCCGCGCCAAGTACCAGCTGGGCGTGTCCATGCGCTTCATTGGCCAGCAGGCTGTCCAGTTGCATGGTGGCATTGCTGTAACAGACGAGTACATCGCCAGCCACTACTTCAAGAAATTGACGCAGTTGGACATGACGTTTGGCGATACCTTGCACCAGCTGAGCGAAGTGTCGGCCCGCATGCAGGATACGGCGGGCGTATTCGCCTGAAGGGAAAGGTCAACGAACCTGAGCTAGGCGGGAGTGCTGCGCGGGTCGGGCGATGAGGCAAATCGAACCGCCTCTGAGCCCGAAACGCGCCTCCCTCCCGCCTTGCGGCACAACGTCAGACAACGTCGATCTGGCCTTCTACCCAAAAAGGGCCCCGCAAGGGGCCCTTTTTTTGAGCCCTTACTCCGCCTCGCGCACCCGCAAAAAAGAAGCAAAACGCGGCAAACCTGATGGCGTGCGATCACGGAAGCGGTAAGTGACCCATGCTCCCACTGGGGGTGGGTTGCGGCGCAGCGCATCACTCAGGCCCGAGCCCAATGCAAAACGCTGACCTGACGGCATCTGAAGCAGCAAAGCACCCGTCATGCCCTCCAAACGACCCTTGCCAGACTGGTGTCCCACCACCAAGCCTTCCTCGTCCAACTCGGATTTGAGCTTGAACAGCGCATCGCTGCGACCCGGCCGCCACAAGGCATCGGCCCGGTGCAACATAAGGCCCTCACCCCCTTGTTGCACGGTGCTCCGCAACAGGGCTTGCAAAGACCTGGCGTCTTTGACCTCATGTTGCGCCACGGGCAAAAGCCAAGGCTGATTCGCTTGGGCCAGGGCAGTCGCCACTAAACGCACCCGCTCGGCAAACGGGGCAACATGCCCCGGTGCGTCAAACACCAGGTACTTCACCTCACGCCAGGCCGTATCGTCAGGCTCAGATTGACGCACCACGCCCGACAGCCGGTCAAACGTCCCGCGCCCGATCCACAACTCACCGTCCAACGCCAACTTGGGCAAGGCCAACAGAAACCAAGCCGGGGCCGCAATGACACGCCCACTGCGAAAGCGCAACACCTGACCATCCCAGACCGCCCGCACACCATCCAACTTTTCACTCACCAAAAAACCATGCGGGGACTGTGCATGGGGCCAAACCATGGCCAGTTGAACTTGGGTGGTCGTGGCGGCTCGATCGGCAAGAACAGTGGGGGCCAACCAGGGGCCCCACAACAGCGCGAAAAAGACTTGGCGGCGCGAAGGTGACGCCCCCTTCGAACAGTCCTGCGCCATCACCCAAGCCTTGTTTGACGTCGCGCCGTGCCCCACCGGCTGGGTGGGTTCGTGACCACTCAACAGTTTTGGAATTTGTGTGTGCATGCAGTGCCTCCCTGAGGGCTCCAGACCATGAAATCTGGGCCTTTTGTATTCAGGAAGCCATGATGCGTTGCTTTGACCACCCGTGCAAGCGAAACCTGCAGCCGTTGCCCTCAGGCCATCAAGCGCGAGCCCTTGGGCACATGCGCCATCAAGAAGGCCATCTGGTCACTCAGGATGCGGCGGTTGCGCAGAATAAAGTCTTCCCACAGGCTGGGCACATAAGGCGCATACAACAGGGGCATACTGGCCTGCTCAGGCGTGCGGTTGCTTTTGCGGTGGTTGCAGGAACGGCAGGCGGTCACCACATTCATCCAGTGGTCTGGGCCACGCTGCGCCAGCGGGACGATGTGCTCGCGGGTCAATTCCGACTCGTGAAAATGCCCACCGCAATAAGCGCACACCTGGCGGTCGCGCACAAACAACTTGGTGTTGGTCAAGCCGGATCGCAAGTCAAAGGGGTTGATGCGCGGAACGCCCTGCGTGCCAATGATGCTGTTGACGGTAATGACGGATTGCTGACCTGTTATCGCGTTGTGACCGCCGTGAAAAACCGCCAATTGCTGGCCCGCTTCCCAACGCACCTCGTCGGCTGCGTAATGGGTGACGGCTTGCTCCAGTGTGATCCACGATTGCGGCAAGCCTTGGGCCGAGAGTTTCAAAACCTTCACAGACGCCTCCATACAACAGTTCAAAGACCACTGACACGAAAAGTTCCGTCTCGATCGGTCCTCAAGTCTTGGGGTGCAAGGATGAAGGGATCGGGCTCGGTCACAATATACCCTCTTACATTGACAATACCGTGAATGCTGGCGCTTGGGTCAGATCAGCGGCAGGACAACACGAGCGACATGAAGGTTTACCGAGGCTTCCACCATCCCGATCTGGCCCCCGCTTGCGCCTTGACCATCGGCAACTTTGACGGCGTGCATCGGGGTCACCAGGCCATGCTGGCCCTTCTGCGCAGCGAAGCGGCACACCGGATCGTGCCCAGCTGCGTGATGACCTTCGAGCCCCACCCGCGTGACTACTTTGCCAAGGCCCTCCACCAGCCCGATCTGGCCCCGGCCCGGATTGCCACGATGCGCGACAAACTGCAAGAACTAGAGCGCTGCGGCGTGGACCAAGTGGTGGTGGTGCCCTTTGACGCCCGGCTGGCCAGCCAATCGCCCCAAAACTTCATTGAGCAGGTGCTGGTGTGCGGCCTGGGCGTGCGCTATGTGCTGGTGGGTGACGATTTCCGCTTTGGTGCCAAGCGCGCGGGCGACTACGCCATGCTTGACGCTGCCGGTCAAAACTTGGGCTTTGACGTGGCCCGCATGAACAGCTACGAGGTGCGCGGCCTGCGCGTGTCCAGCTCGGCGGTGCGCGAGGCACTGAACCGGGGCGACATGGCAGCGGTGCAGGCCCTGCTGGGCCGCCCCTACAGCATCAGTGGCCATGTGGTGCATGGGCGCAAGCTGGGTCGCGAGTTGGCGGCCACAGCCGAAGGCGCAGGCGACGGTTTTCGCACGCTAAATTTACGCTTTACGCACCGCAGGCCGGCCGCCAGCGGCATCTTTGTGGTGCAGGTGCATGGCTTGGCCGATCACCCATTGCGGGGCGTTGCCAATCTGGGCATCCGCCCTTCGCTCGACCCGAACGACGTGAACGGCGGGCGCGTGCTGCTGGAGACGCATGCATTCGACTGGCCCGCCCATCTGGGTCCCGAGGGGGGCTACGGTAAAATCATTCGGGTGGACTTGCTGCACAAACTACACGACGAACTCAAATACGACGGTCTGGACGCCCTGACAAAGGGCATCGCCAAAGACTGCGATGATGCACAGGCGTGGTTTGCCTCCCGCCATGGTGAAACCAGCCGCCAAACCACCCGCGACCGAATTTGACGCTCTGGCCCTCGTTTGCTGCCCTTCGACAGGCTCAGGGCGAACGTCAAAACGGCCCCACCACCCTTTTCTCTCCGAACGGCCCAGCCGCTCGGGCTGAGCTTGTCGAAGCCCCCTCGACTTGACGAACCATGACCGACCCAACCCAGAACCCCGACACCCGCATCAACATGATGGATACCCCGTTCCCGATGCGCGGCGACTTACCCAAGCGCGAGCCGGGCTGGGTCAAGGACTGGAACGAAGGCGGCCTCTACAAAAAACTGCGCGCCGCCCGCCAGGGCGCCCCGCTGTTCGTGCTGCACGACGGCCCACCCTACGCCAACGGCAAACTGCACATCGGCCACGCGCTGAACAAGGTGCTCAAAGACATGATCGTCAAATCCAAGCAGTTGGCGGGCTTTGACGCGCAATACATCCCCGGCTGGGACTGTCACGGCCTGCCCATCGAAAACGCGATCGAAAAACTGCATGGCCGCAAGCTGTCTAGAGACGACATGCAGGCCAAGAGCCGCGCCTTCGCCACCGAGCAGATCGCCCAGCAACGAGAAGATTTCAAGCGACTTGGCGTGCTGGGCGACTGGGAGCGCCCTTACCGGACCATGGACCCAGCCAACGAAGCCGGTGAAATCCGTGCCTTCAAGCGCGTGATCGAGCGCGGCTTTGTCTACCGTGGCCTCAAACCCGTTTATTGGTGCTTTGACTGCGGCTCATCGCTCGCCGAATTCGAGATCGAATACCAGGACAAGCAAAGCGACACGCTGGACGTGGCATTTGAAACCGATGACGCAACCCAACTGGCCGCCGCCTTTGGCCTCACCGCCTTGCCCGCTGGTCAAAGCGGCTTTGCCGTGATCTGGACTACCACCGCCTGGACCATCCCGGCCAACCAGGCCCTGAACGCGCACCCTGAGCTGACGTATGCACTGGTGCAAACCGACAAGGGCTGCCTGGTGCTGGCCGAGTCGCTGGTGGACAAATGCCTGGAGCGCTTTGGCCTGCAAGGCGGCACCGTGCTGGCCACCGTCAAAGGCACGGCGCTGGGCGGCCTGAACTTCCGCCACCCATTGCACGATGTCGATGTTGGCTACAAGCGCCTCTCCCCCGTGTACCTGGCCGAATACGTCAGCGACAGCGACGGCACGGGCTTGGTCCACTCCTCTCCTGCTTACGGCGTGGACGACTTCAACTCCTGCATCGCCAACGGCCTGAAGTACGACGACATCTTGAACCCGGTGCAGGGCAACGGCACCTATGCAGCCGACTTTCCGCTGTTTGGTGGCCTGCACATCTGGAAAGCCATCCCCGTGGTGCTGGACGCGCTGCGGAGCGCGGGTCGCTTGCTCTCCACCGTCACCATCACCCACAGCTACCCCCACTGCTGGCGTCATAAAACCCCCGTCATCTACCGTGCTGCCGCCCAATGGTTTGTGCGCATGGACGAGGGAGAGGGCGTTTTCACAAAGGACAAGGCCCCCAAGACCCTGCGCCAGCTGGCGCTTGACGCGATCGAGCAAACGCAGTTCTACCCCGAAAACGGCAAGACCCGCCTGCGCGACATGATCGCCAACCGACCTGACTGGTGCATCTCGCGCCAGCGCAGCTGGGGCGTGCCCGTGCCGTTCTTTCTGCACAAGGACTCCGGGGAACTGCACCCCAACACCATGGCCATCCTGGACCAAGCCGCTGACATTGTTGAAAAAGGCGGCATCGAAGCCTGGAGCCGCGTGACGGTCGAAGAGATTTTGGGTGCACAGGACGCGCCGCACTACACCAAAAGCACCGACATTTTGGAAGTCTGGTTCGACTCCGGCTCCACCTTCCAGCATGTACTGCGCGGCAGCCACAAAGACGCTTATGGCGTGCCGCCTTTCCACAGCTCACCTGACAATTCCAGCCCAGAGGCTGACTTGTATCTGGAAGGCCACGACCAACACCGTGGCTGGTTCCACAGCTCCCTGCTGCTGGGCTGCGCCTTGTATGACCGCGCGCCTTACAAAGGCCTGCTGACGCACGGCTTTGCCACCGACGGCCAAGGCCGCAAGATGAGCAAGTCGCTGGGCAACACGGTGGACCCGCAAACCATCACCTCAAAAATGGGTGCTGAAATCGTGCGCCTGTGGGTGGCCAGTACCGACTACTCGGGTGACCTCAACATCGACGACAAAATCCTGGCCCGCGTGGTGGACAGCTATCGCCGCATCCGCAACACACTGCGCTTCTTGATGGCCAACGTGAGCGACTTTGACCCAACACAGGATGCCGTGGCCGATGACCAACTGCTGGAAATCGACCGCTTTGCGCTGGCCCGCGCCGCGCAACTGCAAGCCGATATCCGCGCCCACTTCGACGTCTACGAATTCCACCCCGTGGTCTCCAAGCTGCAGATTTATTGCTCGGAAGACTTGGGCGCGTTTTATCTGGATGTGCTCAAGGACCGCCTTTACACCACAGCCCCCAAGTCGCTGGCCCGCCGCAGCGCACAAACGGTTTTGTGGCGTATCACCCACGGCATGCTGCGCTGGATGGCACCGTTCTTGTCATTCACCGCCGAAGAGGCCTGGGCCACTTTCGGCACATCAGAATCCATCTTCCTGGAAACCTTCAGCGACTTCGGTGCGGCGGATGCCGCACAAAACATCGCCCTTTTGGCCAAGTGGGCGCGCATCCGAGAGATCCGCGATCTGGTGAACAAAGACATCGAAAACCTGCGTGCAGAGGGCCAAGTGGGCGCATCGCTGCAAGCCGAGATAGCGCTTCAGGCGCCTGCGGCCGACCACGCCCTGCTGGCCAGTTTGGGCGCAGACATCAAGTTCGTGTTCATCACTTCCAAAGTGACTTTGCAGGCGGGTGACACCCTTGCGGTGCAAGTGGCAGTCAGCCAGTCCGTGAAATGCGAGCGCTGCTGGCACTACGCCGACGACGTGGGCCACAACGCCGACCACCCCACCATTTGCGGCCGCTGCGTGAGCAACCTGTATGGCGCTGGCGAAACCCGCCTGATGGCCTGAAGCTGACACTCCCCAAGGACCCACAAGCATGGCCAACAAATTAAAAACCAGCCACCGCCCCAGTCTGTGGGTCTGGCTGGGCATTGCTCTCTTGGTATTGCTGCTCGACCAGTTCACCAAGGTGCTGGTACTGGGCGCTTTTCAGTTGGGCGACAGCAAGCCCATCACCTCGTTTTTCAATTTGGTGCGGGTGCACAACCACGGCGCGGCATTTTCGTTTCTGGCGGGTGCGGGCGGCTGGCAACGCTGGTTTTTTACGGGCATCGGTGTGGCCGCGGCCATTTTCATGGTCTGGATGTTGCGTTCACACGCTGGCCAAAAACTCTTCAGCCTGGCCATCGCCCTGATCTTGGGCGGCGCGATTGGCAACGTCATCGACCGCCTGCTGCACGGCTACGTGGTCGACTTTCTCGACTTTTACTGGGGAACTTGGCACTTCCCGGCCTTCAACGTGGCCGACGCCGGCATCAGCGTGGGCGCGGCACTGCTGATCCTGGATGAAATTTTTCGCGTGCGGCGCGGGCGCTGAGACTAACAGTTTTAAACACAGGGTCGATCATGAAACGACTTCTTCTTGTATGGATGGGGTTGTTTGTGATTCCGGCCCATGCCGCCATCCCCAACGATTACGCCCCTGTTGTTGTCGAAGCCCCATTCTCACTGCGCGAGCGCGTTTTTGATCTCACGTCCGCGCTTGAAACCGCCAAAAGCACCGGCAAGCCCATCTTTTTATACCTCGGCGCAAAGGACTGCCCACCTTGCCTTGAGTACAAGCGATTTCTGTCCGATCATCGCTCGGAACTCAAGGAAGCTTTCTCAGAGGTCGTGGTGGTAGACATTCGAACTTGGTTGCGCGGCCCGAGCATGTATTTGAAAGTTAAAGACAAAAGCCTGACTTTTAACCAATTTAAAACTTTGGTGGGGGACACCTCAAAGACGTTGGTCTTCCCATCCTTCTGGCTGTTGTCTCCGGATTTGAAGCAGCTCAAAGAACTTCCATCGGGCGTCAAAGCTTACTTAACCGTGAACCAGCACTTGGACATACTGAGAATCCCGACGCCATGAGGCTTGCTACCCCCTCTTTTGTCTGATGACTGCTTATTTGGCTGCCATCGTCTGTCAAGGCGGCACGGACGCCGCATCCATCCTGACCATCACTTGCAAACAAGCTGCTCAGCATGGCTGAAGACAAACTCGGCCAAGACACCCGAGCAAAGGTCATGTAAGCTTCGCTATTCATGATTTGAAAAATGGAGATCCCCATGCCCGGATTGCTGCCCCACATTGACCCAGACGGTCTGCTCGAATTTTCGGTGGTCTACACCGACCGCTCGCTGAACCACATGTCCCAACGCTTTGGCGGCGTGATGACCGACATTTCACGCATGCTCAAAACCGTTTATGGTGCCCACTCGGTCGCGCTGGTTCCAGGCAGCGGCACCTTTGGCATGGAATCGGTGGCCCGACAATTTGCCACCAATCAGCACGTGATGGTCATCCGCAATGGCTGGTTCAGCTACCGCTGGACGCAAATCTTTGACATGGGCCAGATCCCCAAAAGCCACAGCGTGCTCAAGGCCCGCCGCGTGTCCGAGTCGTCCCAAGCCGCCTGGACACCTGCTCCGATCGAAGAAGTCAAAGCCGCCATTGCGTCAGAAAAACCTGCGCTGGTGTTTGCCCCGCACGTGGAAACCTCGGCTGGCATGATCCTACCCGACGACTACCTCAAGGCCGTGGCCGATGCGGTGCACGCGGTAGGCGGCCTGTTTGTGCTGGACTGCATCGCCTCAGGCGCCATGTGGGTGGACATGCAAGCCACGGGCGTCGATGTGTTGATCAGCGCCCCACAAAAAGGCTGGAGCAGCTCGCCTTGCTGCGCCATGGTCATGCTGAGCGAGCGCGCCCGCCAAGCGATTGACAGCACCACCAGCACCACCTTTGCGATGGACCTGAAAAAGTGGCTGCAAGTGATGGAAACCTACGAAAGTGGTGGCCACATGTACCACACCACCTTGCCGACCGATGCCCTGCAGCGCCTGCAAGAGACCATGCTGGAGACCGAGACCTATGGCTTTGCCAAAGTGCGCGACGAACAACTGGCGCTGGGTCGCCAAGTGCGGTCGTTGCTCTTGCAACACGGCTTCCCCAGCGTGGCCGCGCCCGGTTATGAAGCGCCAGGCGTGGTGGTCAGCTACACCACCGACCCCGAGATTCAAAGCAGCAAAAAGTTTTTGGCCCTGGGCCTGCAAACCGCCGCGGGCGTGCCCCTGCAGTGTGACGAGCCTGCCGACTTCCGCACCTTCCGAATGGGCTTGTTTGGTCTGGACAAATGGCACCAAGTGCCCCGCACTTTGCAGCACCTGAGCGATGCGCTGGAAACGATTGCCCCCAAGGCCAAACTGGCGGCTTGAACCTCTGAATTGACCGGTCATGAAAAAACCGCTGACCTGTGAGGTCAGCGGTTTTTGTCATTCAGGGCCATGTGCATGGGCATTCGGCGCCAAAGCGCCGACGCCCTGCCTTCACAAAGTGATGATGGTGCACCCTGTCGTCTTGCGCGCTTCCAGTGCCTTGTGCGCTTCCTGAATCTGCGCCAACGGGAAAGTCTGCTCGATGTGGATCTTGACCTTGCCGCTGGTCACTGCCTCGAACAAATCGTCGGCCATGGCCTGCGTGTTTTCGCGGGTGGTGATGTGGCTGAACAGGGTTTGTCTGGTCACATAGATGGAGCCCTTGTTGCCCAGCATTCCGGGCGCAAACGGGGGCACAGGACCGGAGGCATTGCCAAAGCTGGCCAGCAGGCCAAACGGGGCGAGGCAGTCGAGTGACTTGTCCCAGGTGTCTTTGCCCACCGAGTCGTAAACCACTTTGACGCCCTTGCCGCCGGTGATTTCTTTGACCTTGGCCTGGAAATCTTCGGTGGAATAGTTGATGCAAAACTCCGCGCCATTGGCCAGGGCCAGCGCGCACTTGGCGTCGCTGCCGGCGGTACCGATCAGGCGCAGGCCCAAGGCCTTGGCCCACTGGCAGGCGATCAGTCCCACACCCCCCGCTGCAGCGTGGAACAACACAAAGTCTCCCGCCTTCAAGCCGCCTTGGGGCAGGGTTCGCAAGAGCAGGTACTGTGCTGTCAGGCCCTTGAGCATCATGGCGGCGCCGGTTTCGAACGAGATCGCATCGGGCAACTTGCACACGCACTTGGCAGGCATCACGCGCACTTCGCAGTAGCTGCCGGGCGGCTGACTGGCGTACGCGGCGCGGTCGCCCACCTTGAGGTGCGTGACGCCTTCGCCCACGGCCTCGACCACGCCCGAGGCTTCCATGCCCATCTTGAGAGGCATGGGCAGCTGGTACAGGCCGCTGCGCTGGTACACGTCAATGAAGTTCAGGCCAATGGCCTTGTGGCGGATGCGGATCTCGCCGGGGCCGGGTTCGCCCACGGTGACATCCACCAGTGTCATGACTTCGGGACCACCGTGTTGGTCAATCTGGACTGCAAGGCTCATGGAAATCTCCTGTGGATGTGATGTTTTCGAATCCGAGACTTTGCCACGAATCGTGTCTCCCAGCCGGGAAGAGGGACGGTTGCGGGACAGTTTGGCGACAGCGGGAAAACCCGAATGCCGCTACATTGCCGCATGTCCCAAAAACTTTCGCCTATCACTGCTTTGCTGCTGACTGTCCCCCCTTTGCTGTGGGCGGGCAATGCGGTGGTGGGCCGTCTGGTCAGCGACTTGGTGCCGCCGATCACGCTGAACTTTTTGCGTTGGGCCGTGGCCTTGTTTATTTTGTTGCCACTGGCGGGCTGGGTTTTGCGACGCAGCAGCGGCCTGTGGCAACACTGGCAGCGTTTTGCTCTGCTCAGTTTGCTGGGCGTGGGTTGCTACAACGCACTTCAATACTTGGCCCTGCAAACCTCCACCCCGTTGAACGTGACCCTGGTGGCAGCCAGTGGCCCGGTCTGGATGCTGGGCATTGGGGCGCTGTTTTTTCAGGCGCCGGTGCGGCGCGCTCAGGTTTATGGCGCCCTGCTCTCAATTTTTGGCGTGCTGGTGGTGTTGTCTCGGGGCGACTGGTCGCAGCTTATGGCGGTGCGTTTGGTGGTGGGCGATTTGTTCATCTTGCTGGCCACCGCTTGTTGGTCTTGGTACAGCTGGTTACTCAGTCGACGTGACGAGCCCGAAGCCATCCGAAACGATTGGGCAGCCTTTTTACTCGCGCAGGTGGTGTTCGGTCTGGCCTGGTCGGGCTTGTTTGCGGGCATGGAATGGGGCTTAACCGACGCCCGCATCAGCTGGGGATGGCCCCTGATCGCTGCGCTGGCCTTTGTGGCGGTGGGCCCGGCCGTGCTGGCCTATCGCTGCTGGGGTCTGGGCATCCAGCGGGCAGGCCCTGCGGTGGCCGGCTTTTTTGCCAACCTCACCCCGCTGTTTGCAGCCATTTTTTCAGCCGCCTTTTTGGGCGAGCTGCCGCAGCTGTACCACGTGGCAGCGTTCGCGCTGATTGTGGGTGGAATAGTGGTGTCGGCCAGGCCATAAGCCAAGAGGGGGATGCAAAGCGGCATCAAAGTGTTCCGAAGTTGAATCTGGCTGCGAGCACGGCAGCCTTTTTTTTCGAAAGACTTTTTTGCAGCGACAGTTGCCTTATACGGTGCATCGGAGGATGAAGCTGAAGGCTCCAACGCGGTCACTGAGCTCACTCTTTCAACATAAGAAGGCGTAACAATCGATAAAAAATGCCCCTTTCATGGGAATTCTGGGCATTCCAGGCGCTGTCTTTGTTTTTTCCTTCAAAATAATGAGAATGACCTTTCATTGAATGTTTCTCAGCAGTGGCTTTGCGGCGTTTGAATGGGCGAACAGAACTTATTGCATAAACGCGAGCTGAACGATGAGCAAACAACACAAAATCGTCATCGTGGGTGGCGGCGCTGGGGGACTGGAACTCGCGACCCGACTGGGACATGCCTATGGCCGGAACCAGCGTGCGCTGGTCACCCTGGTCGACAAAAACCGCACGCACATTTGGAAACCCAAGCTGCATGAAATCGCATCGGGCAGCATGGACCTGGGCGACCACGAAGTGGATTACATGGCCCAAGCCCATTGGAATCACTTCACTTTTCGCATAGGAGAGCTTTCGGGACTTGACCGGTCTCATAAAACCATTGAGCTCGCGCCTTATTTGGACGAGGACGGGGCCGCCGTCACACCCACTCAGCTGATCAACTACGACACGCTGGTGATTTGCATCGGCAGTTTGAGCAACGACTTTGGCACCCAAGGCGTCAAAGAGTACGCGCTGAAGTTGGAAACGCAACACGACGCCAAATCATTTCATACCAAGATGGTCAACGCGTGCATCCGCGCGCACCACCAATTGGATGTCATCCACAAACGTCAATTGCATGTGGCCATCATCGGCGCGGGTGCCACGGGCGTCGAGTTGGCCGCAGAACTGCACCGCACCACGCGCGAAGTGGTGGCATTTGGCTTGGACCGCATTGATGTGGACAAGGACATCAAAGTCAGCTTGATCGAGGCTGCCGACCGAATATTGCCGGCTTTACAGCCACGCATGTCTCAAGCCACAGAGAAACTCATCGCCCATCTGGGTGTCCAAGTCCTGACCAGCTCCAAGGTGATGGAGGTCACGCCCACCGGCATTCGGTTGGCCGATGGACGCGAGATCGAATCTGAACTGGTGGTGTGGGCAGCAGGCGTGAAAGCCCCGGATTTTTTGAAAGACTTCAGCGGTCTTGAAACCAACCGCATCAACCAGTTGGTTGTCTACGATACGCTGCAAACCACGCGCGACCCCGATGTTTTTGCTTTGGGTGACTGCGCCGCTTGCCCCTGCTCTGATGCCGATGGTGGCCGGGCTGGATTTGTGCCCCCGCGTGCGCAAGCAGCGCATCAGCAGGCCACGCACATGTTTCAGCAAATCAAACGCCGCATGGCCCATCAGCCTCTGAAAGCCTACCGTTACAGAGACTTTGGCTCACTGGTGTCGCTGGGTAAATTAACAACGGTAGGCAACATGATGGGCGGATTGACAGGTAAGAGTCTGATGATCGAAGGCTACTTTGCCAAGCTCATGTACCTGTCTTTGTACAAATTGCATGAGCTTGCGATTCACGGCCTCATCAAAACCACACTCTTTACCCTGTCGCGCATGATCACCAAACAAACCAACCCGACGGTGAAGCTGCATTGAGCCCCCCCTGACCCGCGTCAATACGTGCCCGGATAAGCCCCACCATCGGCCAACACGTTTTGGCCCGTCATGTACGCCGCGTGCTGGCTGCACAAGAAGGCGCAGATCGCACCAAACTCTTGCGGATTGCCGTAGCGGCCTGCCGGGATCTGGGCCTGCTGAATCACGCGCAACTCTTCCACCGTCTTGCCCGCCTTTTGCGCCATGGCCGGCAAGGTCGAACGGATGCGGTCGGTGTCGAACTTGCCAGGCAGCAAGTTGTTGATGGTCACGCCCTGCCCCGCGATTTTGCTGCGCGATGTGCCGGCCACAAAACCGGTCAGACCGCTGCGGGCGCCATTGGACAAGCCCAGCACATCGATGGGCGATTTCACCGAGCTGGAGGTGATGTTGACGATGCGGCCAAAGCCGCGTGCGGCCATGCCATCCACCGTGGCTTTGATGAGTTCAATGGGCGTGAGCATGTTGGCGTCGATGGCCTTGATCCAGGCCTCGCGGTCCCAGTCACGGAAGTCGCCTGGGGGCGGGCCGCCTGCGTTGGTGACCACGATGTCGTAGTCCTTGCCAGGGCCACCGGGCACGTTCCAGATGGCTTGACGGCCGGCTTCCGTGGTGATGTCTTGCGCCACAGCGATCAGTTGGACTTGGCCCTGTGTCTCGGCACGCAAGTCGTCCACAGCTTTGTTCAGCACCTCGGTACCGCGTGCCACCATGACCACGTTCACGCCTTCGAGCGCCAAGGCCCGTGCGCAACCCCAGCCCAAGCCCTTGCTTGCGCCACCCACCAAAGCCCATTTGCCTGCAATGCCCAAGTCCATATCGATCTCCTGAGTTTATGTTGTGCGACCGCTTGGCCGCGTGACCCAAAACACACCGCTCAAAACCAAAACGGTTCCCGCGATGATCCATCCGTTAAAAGGTTCGCCCAAAATCCACACGCCCATCAGCAAGGTGGACATGGGGCCGATCATGCCGGTTTGCGCCGTCAGGCCCGGCCCGATGCGCTCAATGGCCATCATGACCAGCAGCACCGGCAAAGCCGTGCACACCACGGCATTGAGCAGCGACAGCCAAAGCACCTGCTCGTGCATCTGCGATACATCCAAAGGCCTGATCAAGGCAAATTGCAGCAGGCAAAAAACACAAGCGACCGTGCTGGCCCAGCCCGCCAGGCGCAAAGAACCCAGACGCTTGACCAACTGGCCGCTGTAGGTCAGGTACACCGCGTAGGTCACGGCGCTCAAAAACACCAGGAGCGCGCCCAAAGCGGCATTCGCGCCCGCCAGACTCAGCTCGTGTCCAAATACCACCAACACGCCCGAATAACTGATGGCCATGGCCACAGCTTGCCGTTGTGCAATGCGCTTTTTGTACAGAAACCAACCCAGCACCAGGACCAAGGTGGGGTTGAGGTAAAGAATCAAGCGCTCCAGCGAGGCGCTGATGTACTGCAGCCCCAAGAAGTCCAGAAAGCTTGACAGGTAATAACCACAAAACCCCAAACCCAGCACCCCCAGCCAATCCTGCCGCTCCAGGGGCGCTTTGCCCCGGCCTGCCCACCAGGCCATCAGAGCGAACATGGGCAGGGCCATCAGCATGCGCAGCATGAGCAAGGTCACGGCGTCTACGCCATAACTGTATGCCATCTTGACGATGATGGCCTTGCCGCTGAAGGCGATCGAGCCCGCAGCGGCCAGCAAAAGACCTGCGGTGAGCTGCGACGGGGGACTGCCCGACATCAAAAGCCGACAGCTTGGCCGTCACGGCGCGGGTCGCTGGCGGCCATGTAGCCTTCCACACCGGGGTTGCCCATGCGCCAGATGAACTGGCCTGCACCAAAGTCTTGGTAAGAATCGTTGATGACGTCCAATTGATGCCCGCGTGCGATCAAGTCTTGCACGGTCTGGCCGTTCATCGCGGCTTCGACGTTGATGTTCAAGCCGGTGTTGTAGCGCCAGCGCGGTGCATCGCAAGCGGTTTGTGGGTTCTGGCCGTAGTCGAGCATGCGCACCAGGGTTTGCATGTGGCCCTGAGGTTGCATGTTGCCGCCCATCACGCCGTAACTCATCACAGGCTGACCGTCTTTGGTGAGGAAAGCTGGGATGATGGTCTGGAAAGGCCGCTTGCCCGGCAGGACCAGGTTGGCGGTGTTGGGGCCCTGCAGGTCGGTGCTGAAACCATGGCCCCGGTTTTGCAGACGGATGCCATATGTCGGCTCGACCACGCCCGAGCCAAAGCCCATGTAGTTGCTCTGGATGAAGCTGATCATCATGCCGTTTTCATCGGCCGCCGTCAGGTAAATCGTGCCGCCCTTGACCGGGTTGCCCGCCTTGAAGTCTTGCGCCTTTTTCATGTCAATCAGTTTGGCGCGGCTGGCCAGATAGGCCGGGTCCAGCATCTGCTCAGGTGGCAGCTCCATGAAGCGCGGGTCGGCCACATAACGGTACACGTCGGCAAAGGCCAACTTCATGGCTTCGATCTGCAGATGCTGCGAGTCAGCGCTGTCCACCTTGTGGCTGGCCAGGTCAAAGTGAGACAGGATGCCCAACGCGATCAAAGCGGCGATGCCCTGGCCGTTGGGTGGGATCTCGTGCAGGGTGTAGCCCCGATAGTCTTGCGCCATGGGCTTGACCCACTCGGGCTTGTAATCGGCCAGGTCTTTGGCGGTGATGCTGCCGCCGTTGTCCTTGGCAAACTTTTCAATGGCTTCGGCAATTTCTCCGCCATACAGTGCCTGGCCTTTGGTGGCAGCAATGGCCCTGAGGCCTCGCGCCGCGTTTTTGAACTGAAACAACTCGCCCACCTGCGGCGCACGTCCCCAGGGCAAAAAGCTCTGCGCAAATCCCGGTTCCGACTGCAGCTCGGGCGTGGCGGCTTCCCATTTTTGCTGCACCACCACCGGAATCAAATAACCGCGCTCGGCCACCTCAATCGCAGGCTCCAGCAAATCGGCGAAGGGCAACTTGCCAAAACGCTCACTCAAGGCCACCCAGCCCGCGACCGCGCCGGGCACGCTGACCGAATCAAAGCCGCGCTTGGGCGGTGTTTTGGCATCGGCCCCGTACTTGCGGTGGAAGTAATCGGGCGTCCAGGTGGCCGGGGCCGGGCCGGAAGCGTTCAGGCCATGCAGCGCTTTGCCGTCCCAAAGGATGGCAAAGGCGTCGGAGCCCAAACCATTGCTGACCGGCTCGGTCAAGGTGATGACGGCGGCAGCGGCAATGGCCGCATCGACCGCGTTGCCGCCCTTGAGCATCATGCGCAGGCCTGCCTGTGCAGCCAAGGGGTGCGAAGTGGACACGATGTTGCGCGCAAACAGCGGCAGGCGGGTGCTGGTGTAGGGGAATTGGTAGTCAAAGTTCATGTCAGTCCAAGGTGATCTTGCGCTCGGTGATGATTTTTTTCCATTTGGCCGATTCACTGGCCAGCATGGTGGTGAATTGGGCGGGCGTGCCGCCCACAGGCTCGATGCCAAAGCGCTGCAGCTTGTCCATCACCTC
>CAJBLW010000013.1 GCA_903953985.1 uncultured Burkholderiales bacterium | reverse complement strand
AGCTCGCCCAAGGCGCGGGTCATGGCGATCACGTGCATCAAGGTCGCGCCTTTTTTTAGCTTGGCATTGAGCATCACCGCGCTGGCCACGTGGCCGATCGGGCGATCGGCGGCTTTTTTGAGAATGGTGATCAGGCGCGTGAAGTGCAGCAGCACCCACATGACGATGCCGCCCACGGCCAGGGCAATGCCCGGCCAGCCAAAGGCATGCCAAGCCCCAACGGTCAGGGCAGCGATGGCAGTGAGTGTGAGGATTCGGGTGAAATTCATGGAGGCAGATTGTGCCTTGCTGGCGCAGCGGGGGCCGCCATCAGCTGGGTTTTTTCAGGGCCAAGGCCAGGTCGTACAAGGTATTTTTGGATTCGCCTGAGATCTCGGCTGCCAGTTTGACCGCTGTTTTGAGGGGCAATTCGGGCAGCAAGAGCTGCAAAACTCGCAGGCCTTCACCCGTGGCATCTTCCACCGGCGCGTCGTGCAGCACCAGCACAAATTCACCCCGCAGGCGCTCGGGTTTTTCGGCCAGCCAGGCGCTCAAATCTTGTGCGGGCAAGGTCTCGATTTGCTCAAATTGCTTGGTCAGCTCACGCCCCAGCGTGACGCGGCGCGGGCCCAGCGCGGCCAAGGCCAGGGCCAGGGCTTCGATGCGGTGGGGCGCCTCCAGCAGCACCACGGCGCGGCTTTCTTGGGCCAGGTGTTGCACGGCCAACTGCCGCTCGGTGGCTTTGCTGGACAAAAACCCGGCAAACACAAAGCCGCTGTCTCCGGTCATGCCCGATGCGCTCAGGGCCGTGGTCACGCTGCTGGCGCCGGGCAGCGGCATGACCCTAAAACCAGCCTGCCGCACAGCGGCCACCAGCCGCGCCCCCGGATCGCTGATGGCGGGGGTGCCTGCGTCGCTCACATAGGCCACGCGCTGGCCTTGGCCCAAGCGCTCCAGCACGCTGTGGGCGGCTTCGGCTTCGTTGTGTTGGTGCACGGCCAACAGTTGGCTGCCCGGGCGGTCCAACCCATAGGCGCGCAGCAATTGCTGGGTGTGGCGGGTGTCTTCGCAGGCCAACACATCCACCTTGGACAGCACATGCAAGGCGCGCAGGCTGATGTCGGCCAGGTTGCCAATCGGGGTGGCCACGACATACAGTGTGCTGGCCGGGTGGTTTTGTGCACCAGCGGCTTCGTGCGCAGCCGCCAAGGCGTTGGCAAACGAGGCAGACAAGGGAGACGGAGTCAATGCAATTCCTCAAAAAAGACAAAGTGGGTCAGCCCTCTGCCAAAGCCCGGGGTGATGCGGGTGAAGACGAGGCGCTGGCCTTTTTGCAAGCACGCGGCTTGCGGCTGTTGCAGCGCAATTATCGGACTCCGGGCCGTGGCGGGGGCGAAATAGACCTGATCATGCAAAGTCCGGACGGCACCGTGGTGTTTGTTGAGGTGCGAAAACGCAGCCGAAGTGACTTTGGCGGTGCTGCTGCCACCGTTGGCCATGTCAAACAACGGCGCATCATTTTTGCGGCCCGTCATTACCTGCTCAGTTGGCGGCAACTGCCGCCTGCGCGCTTTGATGTGGTGGCCCTGGAGGCCGCCGGGCCGCAGTGGCTGCAGGCCGCCTTTGACGCCAGCTAAGTTGGCCCTCAGCCGTGTGCCGCATGTGATTGGGCACACACATTCGGGCTCAATAGCCACTGCCAAGGGCTGTCGGGGTTATCATGCCGGCCTATGTTAGACCTGCGCATTCAACAGCATTTCATCGACAGTGCCGATCTGCACTACCAGGTGGCCGATGGCTTGGCCAAGCCTGTTGATGCGGCCGTTCAGGCCGTTTTGGCTTGCGTGACCGGTGGCGGTAAGGTGCTGACTGCTGGGCTGGGTGCGTCGGCGGGTCTGGCGCAATATTTGGCGGGATTGCTGGTGGGCGGCTTTGAGCGAGAAAGGCCGGGCCTGTCGGCCATGGCTTTGTCGGCCGATGCCCAGATGGCCACTTTGTGGTCCGAAGAGCAGGGTTTGGCCAGTCAGGTGCGTGCCTTGGGCCACACCGGGGATGTGCTCTTTCTCATCAGCGCCCATGGGGCTGAGAACGCCCTGGTGCAGGCGGTCCAGGCCGCGCACGAGCGTGAAATGAGTGTGGTGGCACTCACCGGTCACCTGGGCGGCGCATTGGCCCGCCAATTGCGCGAGACCGATGTGCATGTGTGCGTGCCCCACGAGCGCGTGGCCCGAATTCGCGAGGTGCAGCAGCTGGTGCTGCACTGTTTGTGTGATGGCATTGACACCCAGTTGTTGGGTGAACAGGAGTCTTATTAAATGAAACGTCAACTTCAAACAGTGGTCTATGGTGCCGTGTTGCTGGCCTCTT
>CAJBLW010000012.1 GCA_903953985.1 uncultured Burkholderiales bacterium | reverse complement strand
GATCGTTTACAACGCTGGCGGCGAGCCATCGGTGGTGGTGAACGCTGTGTTGGCCGGCAAAGGCAACTACGGCTTCAACGCCGCCAACGACACCTACGGCGACATGATCGAAATGGGCATTCTGGACCCCACCAAAGTGACACGCACTGCTTTGCAAAATGCAGCGTCTGTGGCCTCTTTGATGTTGACCACCGAGTGCATGATCTCCGAAGCCCCGAAAGACGAGTCCGGTGCTGGCGGCGGCATGCCTGACATGGGCGGCATGGGCGGCATGGGCGGTATGGGCATGTAAATGTCTCGTCGGTCACCCCGGGCTTGACCCGGGGTCCATGACCCCAAAGCCCCGCAAGGTGAACGCCTTACGGGGCTTTTTTTCGCACTGCATGCGGGCCAACGCATTGCATTTATGATGCCCTCATGCGGTTCTTTTTCTGGCCATTGGCGGTTTTGTGGGTGCTCAAATGGAGTTTGAGCGCCGGCATGGTCATGACGGTGTCGGTGCACGATCCAGTCCACGATCCGGTGCACGTCACCACGCCCACCAGCCAAATTCATCACGCCGAATACGCCTTAGCCGCAACAGCCCCTCCGCCCGATTGCCATGGGTCACGGGCCGCGCAAGCCCAACCGACCACCGATGTTGTGACACTCAGCCCTGAGAGCTCAGACACCTCCCACTGCACCGATCACGCCGACTGCCATCACTGCTGCCCGCTGGCTTGGGTCAACTGGGCAGACATCGGTAAGCCACATGCCCCCGCCGTGCACCCCACTGGCAATGTGCACAACTGGCACAGCGCCAGCTGGTTACTCGGTCTGCGCCCACCCAAGGCCTGAAGCCTGTTTTCTCAACAGGTTCCGTGATGGCTCAGGCTGTCGGCGGCTCACGGTTTTCAAAGCGCAGGCACAGCCCTGCGCATGGATGGACACATGACTTCTTCTTTTCAACAACATCACGGGGCGATGCTCCTCAAGTATTCAGGCATCAGCTTCATCTCGGGGGCCGTCAACCACGGCTTTTTCAGCGGCGAACGCTCTTTGTGGACCGCCTTGGTCGGCATGGTTTTGTTTGTTCTGGGCGCTTGGCTGGAACACCGTTGGCAACCCGCCGGCACCAACACACCACGCTCGGGCCTGATGAAGACCCTGGCCATCGGCAGTTTGCTGTCGATTGGGCTGGGGTTTTTCACCGGCGGCTTGCAGCATTTTCCGGATTCACCCGAGCGCAGCGCCTGGGTGGTGCCATTGGGCTTTTTTGTGTCGGTGCTGGCCCTGGGGCTCAGTGCGCCACGCGACTGGACACGCGCTGCCAGCGTTTATGTCTTGGTGCTGGGTACACTGACGGCGCTCGGAAGTTGGGGCGCCTGGCAGTGGCTGGAGCGCCACCCCGAATGGGCCGCCACCGGCCACGGCCACGCTGAGGCGAGCGCGACCGGCGACCACCATGCCACGACCAACGCTGCAGCACTGCTGGCGCAGGTGGTCAGCCGCAGCGTGGCGGTGCAAATGGACGACCAGATGCGTTTCACACCGGGCGAGATCGCGGTGCAAGCCGGAGAAACGATCCGTTTCGTGGTGCACAACGCAGGCCGCACAACCCATGAAATGGTGCTGGGCAGCGATGAAGCCATCCGCACCCATGCCCAGGCCATGAAACAAGCTGCGGCGCAAGGCAATGCCTCAACAAACGCCCATGACAGCGCGCACAACCACGGCACAGGCGCTGCCATCACGGTGGCTGCCGGGCAAACCGGTGAGTTGGTGGTGACT
>CAJBLW010000011.1 GCA_903953985.1 uncultured Burkholderiales bacterium | reverse complement strand
TCCTTGACCGACAAGCCCGCCATGGGTTCGTCCAACATCAGCATCTTGGGTCGACCCACCAAGGCCAGCGCCAGGTCCAAGCGGCGTTGTTCGCCATAGCCCAGGTCTTCGGCCATCACATTGCCCAAGCGGGCCAGGTCCAGTTCTTCCAAAACGGCTTCGGCATCGGCTGCCGAGTCGCTCATGCCCATTTTGTAAGAGGCCAATTCCACCTGTTTTCGCACCGGCATGCCACCAAAAATACTGGTGCGCTGAAAGCTGCGCGACAGCCCCAGGCGGCGTCGTTCCACCGCACCAAGCTGACTCACATCCTGGCCGTCCAGAATCACCTGACCGCGTGTCAGCGGGCGGCGTCCGGTGATGGCGTCAATCACCGTCGATTTGCCCGCACCGTTAGGGCCAATCAGGCCGAGAATTTGCCCTTTTCCGAGCGTCAGTGAAACGCCATCGAGGGCCTTGACCCCGCCGTAATGAATGGCTACGTCCCGTGTTTCAAGCACATAAGAAGTCATGCGTTTCTCCATGAAGGTTCAATGACCTGACTTGCTGGTGGCGTTAGCTCTCGTGTGACGCGGCTTCATCAGGCGCTCCAAAGCCCCTGCGATGCCATCTGGCGAGAACACAATCACAGCGATCAGGGCGGCCCCGAAAATCGCCATCCAGTAGGTGGCGAAATCGCCCAACAATTCCTTGAACAGGAAGTACACGATGGCGCCCAAAATGGGACCGATGACCGACTTGAAACCGCCCACCACCACCATCACCAGGGCTATGCCCGAGACGCTCCAGTGCAGACTTTCTGGCGAGATGAATCCTGTGTTGAGTGAAGACATCACGCCCGCCACACCTGTGACCACCGCCGACATCGAATACACCAAAGCGCGAGGCACGGTGGTGGTGATGCCGATGAAGCGGGCGCGCTCTTCGTTGTCACGAACAGCCTCAGTGATGGAGCCAAAGCGCGTGCGCAAGAGCCACACCACGGCCAGCGTCACCACAATCAACACGGTCCAGACGATCAGGAACAACACGTCAGGCTTTAGAAGTACCGACTGCTTCACCCCAAACAAGGTGCTGGGCCAGGGGATGCTCATGCCGTCCGCACCGCCCGTGAGACCGCGAGAGCGGGTGGCCAGCAAATAGGCCATTTGCCCTATGGCCAGCGTCAGCATGCCAAAGGCGATACCCGGCACACGCACAATGACCAGGCCGATCAGAAACGCCAGAACGCCAATGCCCAGCAAGACCACGAAAATGGCGATTTCGGCACTAAACCAGTCCAGTGTCAGGATCACGCCCATGGCGTAACCGGCAGCGCCAAAAAATAATGCATGGCCAAAACTGGTCAAGCCGTTTTGGCGCAACAACACCCCCACACCGAGTGCGAAGATGGCATAGATCACCGCCTGTGCAAACAAGCCCAGCAAACTGCTGGAGGGTGTGAGAAAGGCAATTGCCACGCCCGCCACTAAAGCCAGCAGCGCCAACATCAAAATTCGGGAAAATCGCATGATGCTTGCTCCGGATTTAAGTGCGGCTACCGGCCAGACCGGACGGCTTCCAGATCAAGATGGCGATCATGAAGATGAAGGGCAATAGCACCGACACCTGCGGCATGTACACCGCGCCAATGGCCTGCATCATCCCCAGCAGTAACGCAGCGATGAAGGCTCCTGCGAGCGAGCCGAGGCCGCCAATCACCACCACCACAAACGAGTCGATCAACACATCCGAACTCATGTGCGGTGTCAGCGACAAAAACGGGCCAGCGACGACACCTGCTAGACCGGCCAGCGCGCTGCCCAGGCCAACCACGCCAGCGCTGATCGCGTCAGTATTGACACCCTGCATTGAGGTGGTCACTGGGTCGGTGCTGGCCGCACGAACAAACAAACCGACGCGTGAAAAGCGAAGCCACAGCGTGAGGCCTAGAGCGACCGTCAGACCGACAACGATCACACCAATACGGTAGGCTGGCACCTGATTGCCCATCAGATCCACCGTGAAGTTCAACAACTCAGGGGTAAAAAGGGAGTGGTTGGCCTTGCCCCAGATGAACACCACCAAGTCTTGCAGAATCAGCAACAGGCCGAAAGTCACGAGCATCACACTCAGAGGTTCACGGTCTTGCAACAAACGAAAACCATAACGGTCCAGCAGTGCACCGAAGATGGCCATGGCCGTCGGAGCAACCACCAACGCCACCCAGAAATTGCTTTGCATGGCAACGGTAAAGCCGATGTAAGCCCCGAGCATGTACAAAGCACCGTGGGCAAAGTTCACCACGCGTCGTAGACCATAGATCAACGCCAGGCCCGAGCTCATGATGATGAGCAAGGACCCGTACACCAGGCCGTTGAACAAGTTAATGGTCAGCATGTCTTGTCTCCTTGTAAGAGGTTATTTCTGAAGTCGGCGAGAGCCGCCTGAAAAGGCCTCTTTTTTGTGAAACTCTTCATAGTTCTGTTTCAATCCGTTTCGTCAACACCAGCACGGTGGCTATAAATCGGTTTTGGGTAGCAAGTCGACCCTGATACAGATCGGGGCTTTAGGGCCCTTAGTGAACGCAACGATCACCTTGACTTGCTGTCCCCAGTTCGGCGCTTATTTGGCGTACTTGCGGAAGTCGGGCTTGCGCTTTTCCTGCAAGGCCTTCACGCCTTCGCGCGACTCTTCGGTGTCGTAGTACAGCTTGAGCGCGTACATGCCCATGCCAGCGATGCCCGCCTGGTGCGCGGTGTCCATGTTGAAACTGCGCTTGGCAATGGCAATCGCCGTGGGGCTGCGCTCACAGATGGTCTCAGCCCATTCCTGTACGGTGGCGTCGAGCTGCTCGTGCGGCACACAGATGTTGGCCAGACCCATGTCCACGGCCTCTTGACCTGAGTAGCGCTTGTTGAGGTACCAGATTTCACGGGCTTTCTTTTCACCGACCACGCGCGCCAAAAAGGCGGTGCCGTAGCCCGGATCGACCGATCCCATCTTGGGGCCGACCTGGCCGAAGATGGCTTTGTCAGAACAAATGGTCAGGTCGCAGATGGTGCACAGCACGTTGCCGCCACCAATCGCAAAACCTTGCACGCGGGCGATCACGGGTTTGGGCACATCACGGATGGCGGTGTGGAGTTCCTCCATGGGCAAACCAATGGTGCCACGGCCGTCGTAGTTGCCATCGTGAGCCGACTGGTCGCCGCCTGTGCAGAAAGCACGGTCACCGGCACCGGCCAAAACGATGCAGCCG
>CAJBLW010000010.1 GCA_903953985.1 uncultured Burkholderiales bacterium | reverse complement strand
GTTGCGCCGCTGGACAAAAACTGCGAGAGCAAAGACACGGATGTACTGCCCGCCGTGCGGGTGAGGTTGATGTCGACACCGAGCTCATCGAGCAGGGTGCGGGAAACTTCTGCCACCTTGACTTCGAGCATGACCTGTTGCGAGCCCTCCACGCGGAGCATGTTGATGACCTTCTTGCCGCCTGTGTAGGCCTCGGCCAAACTCACAATCCGCTGCAGCTTGGTGGCATCGGGCACACGCCCACGCAAGACCACGGTGTCCGCCATCACATCCACCATCAAAGGCTCTGGGGTGGGCACCCATTTTGCGAGTCGGTTTTGCAGCGCACCGGTGTCCAGGCCCACCGCGACATCGCGCAAAGTGGTTTTGCCATTGGCAGACCAGACGATCAAATTGGTGATGCCGGTTTTCTTGCCGAGCACATAAACCTCTTTGGCGTTGATCAAGGTGACATCGGCCACGTCGGGGTTGCCAATCGATATGCGAAGTGCAGGCTCAGCCAGCCTCAACAGTGTGGACTTTCCTGTGTTCAGATCGACACCCGGCAGCACCTCCACAGGGCCTTGCACAACGACCTCTTTTGCAACATTGGCTTTGGCCGTGGCCGTGGCGAGGGCCTGGGGTGATTTTTTGGGCAAGGGCGAATTGGTCTCGGCGGCATGTACAGTCAGAGGCAGCGAAAACGTCAACACAATGGCCAAGCCATGTGCGAACACAGTGGGGTTTGTTATTTTCATGGTGGTGGGGTCTCTCTTGAAATCTCGGTTCATTCGGCCGACTCTTGGGACTTGCTCATCCCGCGAATCACTTCCAGTTTTTCGGTTACTTTCGGTGGCGTGACCGGGTTGGCCCGCTTGACTGGACGGGCGGCCACGGTCTGGACGGGTTCAGTCTTGCCAGCACGGGAAATGGCATCGGCTGCCTGCTTGCCCAACTGGCCAGTGCGCTCCAGCAAATCGGCTTTGCGAGAACCTATCGTCTCGACGCTGGCGGCATCGACCTGGCTGCGCAACACCAAAGACAGTGCGCCCACGCTTCGGGCGAGGTCTATGATTTCTGCCTCTTGGGGCGTGACCTCCAGAGTCACTGCGCTCACCACCCGAGGCTTGTTCTCAGTGCTGGCAACATCTTGTGCAACGGCCAGAACCTGAATCCTCTCCAACACGATTTTGGAGACCGGGTTGTTGTCTTTGTCAGGTATGTTGGCCATGACATCCACGAAATTGCCTGGCAAGGCGAAGCCGGCAACACCGACAATTTCATTGACTTTCACAGTCACCGCGCGCTTGCCGTCTTTCAACACAGAGGACAAGCCCCCTTGCTGGCCCAATGCGGCCAACTTGGTCTCAAGAATGGGCTCACCCTTCAAAACCGGCATATTGATGACACGGTCATAGGCTTTATCGGTTGAGTTCAAGGGCGATTTGATGGGAGCAGAGACTGGCCAACTCACAGTCTCGAGCATGGATGGCTGCAATCGGGTTCCGATTTGCAGGTCACGCGTTGCCACCACCACTTTGATGGTGCTGTTTTCGTCTTTTTTTTGCAACCACACAGCCGCAACTGAGACCGATACCAGGGCCACAGCGGCAGCCACCGCCATCATCAAGACAGGGCGTTTGTTCATCATTTTTTTCCTATTTCTAAACGTGTATCGTTGCGCTCAGCGGGTCACAACAAAATGCGCTGCCGTGCCCAATCCGATGGCCAAGGCGTAGGGAACCCGTTCATGCGAGACCTGGCCGATCAGGGGTTGTCCGATTTGCGGCCATTGCCCCGTTCTGATGTTTTGCATCAAACCGGCATGGATGTTCCTCATGACCGATGGCAGCCTGGATGTGCGGATCGCCCAAGCCATGGCCACCAGGCCACCTGTGATCAAGATGGCCACGCAAACTTGGGCCATCTCGGGCCAACCGACGAGCATGCCGACGGCTGCGACCAACTTGACGTCACCCGCGCCCACCATCTTGAACAGGTACATGGAAAAGAACACCAAAAAACCAGCCATGCCGCCCAACAAGGCCGAGTCAAGCCCTATGCCGCGTGGCGTCAGCGACAAAGCCAATGCCGTGAGGACCCCCCAAAGCACCAAGGTGTTGGGGATCCTGCGCTTGAGCAGGTCATGCCAGACGGCCAGCACCAGCAAAGTTGCAAGGGCTAACAGGCTGACAAGTTCCATGGACTG
>CAJBLW010000009.1 GCA_903953985.1 uncultured Burkholderiales bacterium | reverse complement strand
CAACCAGTACCTGCTGCGGGTGGTCACCAAGGGCCGCGATGGCCAATACATTCTGAAAGCCAACAACCCGGACTACGACGACCTGACGGCCACCGACGACATGCGCACGCTCGCTCGCCTGCGCAACATCATCGATCCACTGGATCTGGCGCTCGGTGAGTCTTTCATGCGCGAAGACATTCCGCCGCTGTTTGGCGAGGCCTACAACCCCGGCAATTGGAATCTCGGCCATGTGGTGCTGGCCCAGAAAAAGGCGCACATCCTGCTGGTCACGCTCAACAAACAAGGCCGGGCTGACGAGCACAAGTACATGGACCACTGGATCGATGACACGCACTTTCTCTGGCAAAGCCAGAACGCCACCGACCCGACCAGCAAACGCGGCGACGAAATCATCCGCCACGCCGCTTTAGGCATCGACATCCACCTCTTTGTCCGCGACACCAAGCTGGCCGTCGGCAAGGCCGCACCCTTCACGTACCACGGCCGGGTGCGCTACCAGTCGCACCAGGGCAGCAGGCCCATGAGCATTGTTTTTGGGCTTGATGCGGCGGTGGGGTAATTTGCAGGGCTGGATTTGCAGACCCTGGTTCACAGCCTTTGCACCTGCGGCTGGCGTGCTGGCTGCGCCGCGCCTGAACTACGGCAGCAACTTGCGCAGTTCGGGCGTCGACACGTCGTCCAAATGCCGGAACGCTGGTGCGATCTTGCCGATTTCCGTGTCCGTGACGCCGAATTGCTCAAAATAGACTTTCCACGCCCTGACGGTCTGCCAGACCTGCGCCATCATTTGCGCGGCTTCGGCCTTGGAGAGGGTGAACTGTGCATGCGAGGCCAGTGCGTTGTCCAAGGTGGCCAGTCGCCCTTGAGGGCCCACGCCCAGATGCAAGAAACGCTCGGTGGCGTGGCTTGCTCGGGGCAAGACGTCGTACAGCGGGCTCAAGCGCCAGCCGGGCAGCCTGGGGTCCCACAAAAAGCCGTGGTTACGCAGGTGGTCGTCGTCGTTGCTCACCAGAATGTTGAAGACCATGCGTTTGAAAAGCTCTGCGTTGTCTGCACGGATGACGCTGGGGTGGCAGTGCTCACGCACGGCCTGGGCGAGGTCGGTGTAAGCCTTGGTGCGCGACTTGGTTTCGACGCAAGCGACCATGGTCAGGCCGCTGACAAACCCCAAGCGGTGCTCTGTTCGGCCTTCTCCTGGTTGTGTTTGATACAAGTGGTCAGACTCTCCAACAACACCATCGGGTGCAAGCCAGTAGCGGTCGAAGCGCCGAATGAGCATGATCTTGCGGTCACCGACGGTGCGCATGTCGAGTGCGGGCACATTCAAACCAGCCTCTGCGGCCAGCCGAAGTGCGGCACTTTCCACGCCAGGCACATCGAAACTGTCTTTCTGACTCGAAAACTTGGCGAGCCAAAGCACGCCATGGGCATCACGCACCGAGGCTTTGGGCCGTGCACCGCCGAGTCCCGTGCCATCGACAAAAATGGCTTCGAGGTGCGCAGGTACGGGCAGCCCTTCTTCAATGCGGTCTGCAGCCTCCATGAGGTGCGATAGGTCGTGTGAAACATGGGGGCCGTGGCGTGGACCATCGTGAATGCTGGTTCTGATGTCGAGCGCCCCCACGCGGTCGCTGCCTGCATGCAACAAATACTGAGACTCTGGCAGGCTGTTGGTTGGCACCTTGAGCTTCGTTTCAATGACACGACGACCCCACGAGTCTGGTGCCGCATCGCGTATTCCGCCGAACATGGGCAATTGCTTGGCAGGCAAGAGCCGCTTGCCCAACACGTCATCGAGCTTTTGCAGACTGAGGCTGACGGGATCAATTTCCAGAGCATCTGGCCGACGTGCGTAGTTCATGCCGTAAGCAAAACTCGAAGCAAGTACCTCGGTGTTTTCTTCCGTCATGAGCAGCTGCCCACAGGGCTTCCAGTCACACCCCAGGTGAGCAAAGACCATCAGTTTCAGGGTTTTGGCGGTCATCTGCTTCTTGCCTTAAAAGTCCAGTTCTTCGCGCTCTGCCGCGCTCAGGTCGCGGACCCGCTGGGTTTTTTCACGCGCACTGAGCGCCAGCAACGCCGGGTCTTTTTCAGTCAACAAGTCCAAAAGGGTGCTGCCTGGCGAGATGGCCTGCAGGTAGCGCAAAACTTGGCCAAGCGCGATGCCGGGCTCTCCCTTTTCAAGGCGATAGGCCGTGTTGCGAGACAGCCCTGCACGCAGTGCAGCGTCAGCCTGTTTGACTTGACGCGCCAACCGCAGGCGCGCCAGAAGTTGCCCCAAGCGGGCGCATTCTTCTTGCTGTGACGGCATGAGCATGGCAGATTGATTGATTTTCATGTTCGTAAAATCGATTTTTATTAATTAAATGTTCGATTAAACGCACATGTTACCTGAGATTCTGTCTGCAAGCCAGGGCTGACGAGCACAAGCACATGGACCACTGGATCGATGACACGCACTTTCACTGGCAAAGCCAGAACGCCACCGACCCAAGCAGCAAGCGCGGCGACGAAATCATCCGACACGCCGCTTTAGGCATCGACATCCATCTCTTTGTGCGCGACACCAAGCTGACTGTGGGCAAGGCCGCACCGTTCACGTACGACGGCCGGGTGCGCTACCAGTCGCACCAGGGGAACAGGCCCATGAGCATTGTGTTTGGGCTGCAAAGCGGGGCGGATTGACGGGTGCATCGCTGGCCCTGCATGTGGGCGGCGATGCATTTCAAGGGCCTAACGTATTTTTTGAGCGCTGGCTGCGCTAGGCACGGCCTTAGGCTGCCTCGATCAGCTCGATATCTTTCTTCAGCAATGCATTGAGCAATGCATTGAGCGTGGTGCCCTTGGCCTCAGCTCGCTTGACCAGGAAGTCCAACACCTGAGGATCAAGTCGCACAGGCGGAATCAGGCGCAAATCAGGCTTGTAAAACTTGCCCCGCTGCGCGTTCGAAAAATCGTATTCTTCTTTCATGGTGTTCACCTTTTAGCTGCTTGGCTGTTCATTGTTGCTTGTCACTTACTGCAAAGTACCTTGCTCATACTGTCGGCGTTCGTTGCGGGTGGCGGCTCTGGCGGAAATGATACGCACCAGCGCGCTACTGGGACCGGTGGCGGTAAACGTATGCACCAGCAGCAACAGCGCGCCTTCACTGGAACGCCCCACGCTGATCCAACGCTCCTCATCCTGGCTGTGCTCCGCATCAAAAAACGTCATGGCCAGCGGATCCAGAATCACCGTCATGGCCTCCCTGAAATCCACCCCATGCTTGTCAAGATTGATGGCGGCCTTGTTGTCATCCCAATCGAACTCATAATCTGTGGCGCTCACACTGCGGCCCCTACCGCCAAGAGGCGTACCTGGTTCACATGCAACTTTGACAAAGTTTGTTGGTTGAAGTTGGCCGCTTTGCGCAGCCGGGTCAAACGAGCTGAGTAGTCCATGGACGAAAAGCCAAGTGGTTGCAACGACGTGATGGTAGACCGATTCGGAAAATGCACCAACAAAAGAACAGTATAGGGTGTGTGAATTAATCAGCAAATTCACCCTACACGTTGTGTTTGGGCTGCAAAGTGGGGCGGATTGACGGGTGCATCGCTGGCCCTGAATGTGGGCGGCGCTTTCAGCGTCCGAAGGTTTCCTTTGGCCTTCATAGCGCGGCATTGCCCGAGCTCCACGCACTTTACACAAAGGTCGCAGCAGAAACGCCAAACCGTTCGCTGAGCGCGCGCACTTGGCGAATGTTGAGTTCTCGCTTGCCCGTCAGGATTTCGGACACGACACCCTGACTGCCGATCTCGCTCAGATCGCTTTGCTTCAGTCCGTGTTGTTCCATCAGAAATTTCAGAGCTTGCACGCCCGTGACTTCGGGCAGAGGGTGATGCTTGGCTTCATAGTCCTCGATCAGATCGCCCACGATGTCGACCAAGCCCATCGCGGGATGCTTTTCTTCGCCTTGGGTTTCGTCCAGCAGGGCTTCGAGCATCTCGGTCATGCGCGCGTAGTGGGCTTCATCCCGGATGGGGGTGATGTCAGTTGCGGCACGGAACTGCTCCCAGACTGGAAGAAGGTGCTTCACGTCGATGGCTGCATTCATGACGTTGATCGTAAAGGCTTGGCACCCATGCCCAAAACGGCCAACCCCTTGGTGGCATGCCTTACCACTACAAAACATGTGGAGGCCTTCATGTTCTTGGCGAGTACACGTCACCCAGGTCATGTCGCCAAAACAGGGTTTTGACGACATGAGGTTTCGGATCGATCAAATATCGATATTGCCCGCCCGCATCGCGTTGCTCTCAATAAAGTGGCGGCTGGGCTTATTTCTGGTCCAAAATGGACAAATGATATTATTTTTGTCCATAATGGAAAAATGCCAAGCAAGCCACCCATTGTTTTCCCCCAAGAGCAAACGCTGCTCACGGCCTTGGGCGAGCGCCTGCGGCTGGCGCGTTTGCGGCGCAAACTGAGCACGGCCGTGGTGGCGCAGCGGGCAGGCATGTCGCGCACTTCGGTCTACAAGGTCGAGGCCGGCGATGCCGGTGCCACTTTGGGCACTTACCTGCGCGTGCTGGCGGTGCTTGGGCTGCAGGCAGATTTCAATGCCTTGGCAGCGGATGACAAAGTGGGGCGCAAGCTGCAGGATTTGGCTTTGGCCCCATCGCCTGCAGCGCGACGACAGCGTCGCGCCAGCATGCAGTTACCCGACTCTGCCAACAGCACTTCTGAGGTGCAGCCATGACGGGGCCATTCGATGGGCTATGGACAACCGTCCCGACTTGCAAACCGCGTTGAGTACTGCCGCGTTTTACGGCTTGACGGCCTTGTTTTTTTGTCATCCCGGCCTTGAGCCGGGATCCATTGCACGCTGCCGTTCTTTGCAAAGGGCTGTGCTCAACGCTGGATCCCGGGTCTTCGCCCGGGATGACAAAGAAGGGACAACAACACAGGCCATTCAAACTTCATCGGGCCGGATCAATAGTCTGTGCAGGACTACAAATATTTGGCGTGGTGTTCAAAGTGATCGCCCAAGAACGTGGCGATGAAGTAATAGCTGTGGTCATAGCCCGGCTGCATGCGCAGCGTCAGCGGGTGGCCCGCTGCCTCGCAGGCGGCTTGCAACCGTTCGGGGCACAGTTGCGCCAAAAACTCGTCGGCATCGCCTTGGTCCACCAACAGTTGCAGCTTTTCCTGGCGCGCAGTGGCCACCAGTTCTGCGGCATCCCATGCACGCCAAGCCTGCGGGTCTGCGCCCAGGTAGGCAGTCAAGGCCTTTTGGCCCCAAGGCACTTGCGATGGCGCGACGATGGGTGCAAACGCCGACACGCT
>CAJBLW010000008.1 GCA_903953985.1 uncultured Burkholderiales bacterium | reverse complement strand
TAACGGCTGACCTGGTCGGGCGAGCAGCGGCAGGCGCGTGGGGGGCTGCCCAAATAGCCGCAAGGGCAGGGGTTCATGGCGGCGATCAGCTGAAAGCGCGCCGGAAATTCGGCCCGCCGTGCAGCGCGGGCGATGGTGATGGTGCCGGTCTCCAGCGGCTCGCGCAGGGCCTCGAGCGCCGCGCGGGGGAATTCGGGCAGTTCGTCCAGAAACAGCACGCCGTGGTGCGCCAGTGAGATTTCCCCTGGGCGGGGTGGCGAGCCACCACCCACCAAGGCCACCGCGCTGGCCGAGTGGTGCGGTTGGCCCGTGGGGCGCTGTGCCCAGCGCATCAGGTCAAAACGCCCGGCCAGGCTGGCAATGGCCGCCGATTCGAGTGCGTCTTCGATCGACATCGGCGGCAACAGCCCGGCAAAGCGTTGCGCCAGCATGGACTTGCCCGAGCCCGGTGGGCCTACCATGAGCAGCGAATGGCCTCCTGCGGCGGCGATCTCCAGCACCCGTTTCACGCCCGCCTGGCCTTTGACATCGGCCAGATCGGCATAGAGCGGCGGGGCACTGGGCGTGGTGGGGGCCATGCGGGCCCAGCCGTCGCTGGGCTCGGGTGGGGGCTCGCTGGAGGGCGGCAAAAACTGCTGCACCACATCGAGCAGGTGCCTGGCCCGATAAACTTCGGCATCAGGCACCAGCGCTGCTTCTTCGGCGCTACCCGGGGGCAGCACCAACCGCGTTCGCACCTGCTGTTGGCGCAGTACCAGGCTCATGGCCAGTGCGCCGCGCACTGGACGCAGCTCACCCGAAAGCGACAACTCCCCTGCAAATTCGTAGCCTGCCAGTTTGCTCGCGTCAATTTGCCCGCTGGCCGCCAAGATGCCCAGCGCGATGGGCAAGTCCAAGCGTCCGGAATCTTTGGGCAAATCGGCCGGGGCCAGGTTGACGGTGATGCGCTGGTTGTGCGGAAAGTCCAACCCGCTGTTTTGCAGGGCCGAGCGCACGCGCTCGCGGGCTTCTTTGACCTCGACATCGGCCAGCCCCACCAGCGTGAAGCTGGGCAGGCCATTGGCCAAGTGCACCTCAACGGTGACGGCGGGCGCTTGCAAGCCGACCAAAGCGCGGCTGTGCACCAAACTGAGACTCATATCCTCTCCCTGCCCCATGCTGGTGCATGGTGTGTACGCGTGCAGCCAGACGTGATGCACGTAAGCTGTTTGAATGCCATTCAACCACGCACAGAGTCAGAAAGCACTGGTGAATGCCCTTGTAGAAGGCGATGAAAGAGGGTTGGCACGCTCCCTGCTTGGGTGGTTGGTCCTTTATCACTTCATTGGAGTCCCTCATGAAAAAAATTCTCGTTCCTTCAATCATTGCTTTGGCTTTGGGTTCTGTGAGTGGTTTGGCTCAAGCCCAAGCGGCAGCGCCCGAAAGCAGTCTGTCTTTCAATGTGGGTGCCGTCAGCGACTACCGCTACCGTGGCATTTCCCAGTCGCGCCTCAAGCCTGCTGTGCAAGGCGGCATCGACTACGCGGACAAGAGTGGTTTTTATGTCGGAGCATGGGCTTCCGGCATCAAGTGGATCAAGGACGCGGGTGGCGATGCTTCGGTTGAAGTCGATCTTTACGGTGGCTACAAAGGCGCTGTGGGCGACGTGTCCTATGACGTGGGTTTCTTGCGCTATGAATACAGCGGCAACAAGATGGGCAATGTTGCTGGTTTCGCCAATGCCAACACCAACGAAGTTTATGGCGCAGCCACTATGGGACCCGTCACGCTGAAGTACTCCCATGCATTGACAAACTTGTTCGGTTTTGTGGACAGCAAGAGCAGCTATTACGTAGATTTGAGCGGAACCTTTGACTTGGGCAGTGGGTTAAGTCTGGTGCCGCATGTGGGCTACCAGTCCGTCAAAAATACGCCGGCTGCTTCGTACACCGACTACGCCCTCACCTTGGGCAAAGACCTGGGCAACGGTTTATCAGCGACAGCCGCTGTGGTGGGCACCGACGCTGACAAAACTGGTTACGTTACCCCTGCCGGCAAGTTCACCGGCAAAACCGGCGTGGTGGTTGGCCTGAAATACGTCTTCTGATTTCCCTCTAATCCAACAAGGAGCCATCATGAAACTGGTGACCGCCATCATCAAACCCTTCAAGCTGGACGAGGTGCGTGAAGCACTCTCGGGCATCGGCGTGCAGGGCATCACCGTGACCGAAGTCAAAGGCTTTGGTCGTCAAAAGGGCCACACCGAGCTGTACCGCGGTGCGGAATACGT
>CAJBLW010000007.1 GCA_903953985.1 uncultured Burkholderiales bacterium | reverse complement strand
TGCCAGACAGCCGCCATGCCATAGGGGTTGTCGGCGGCGGGCGGTGTTTCAGCCTTTTGTGGTGCCACTTGCGCGGTCTGTGACGCCGCTGTTCCCGGCGCTGTTGCCGGCGCAGTTGCCTGCGCAGCGGATTGGGCGAGCGCATTGGTTGAAATGCCGGCCATTGAAGCAAATACCAATCCGAGTGCCAAGGCCCAGGTGCGTATCCACACGTTAATTTTTGTCTCCATGACGATCTCCTTCATAAAATGAAATTCAAACTTCTTTTGCACTCGGATGGGTCGCCCAAAATGCGACTTTTTTGCGGTGAATTCAAACAGATTCAATCTCTTCTTTCACTCGTCACGCTAAATATTTTCCCGGGGTTCAGTATTCCTGTCGGATAGAAGGCGTGTTTCACCTGACTCATCAAACTGACCGTGCATTCGCGCGGTCTGTCTAATGCTGGCCTGAAGTCCCACCCTGGCTGTATCTCGGTGGAGGTGGATTGAGTGCCCATGCGCGACTAAGCGTTGCCGTCAGCCGACATACCCAGCAAGGCCATCAGGACTTCGTGGCGCCCCCTCATGTACTCGCGGGTCTCGGGCCACGTGCGCTGCGCGGCAACTTCAAGGGCGCTGCGGACCTGCGGATCCGCCAACATGTCCCGCACGGGCCAGAGATAGTTCTTCAGTCCGAACGCGATCGCATCACTGCGTGGCAGTTTCACCAGGGTCTGGTGCTCGGAACGGATGAATCCTTGCTCCAGCAGCCGTTCAGGTGTCATCGGTGGGACCAGGTCCAGCGCATCGGCATGTCGAAACAGCCTATGCGACAGGTGGGGACCCCAGTTTCGCCTCCAGACCACCCGTTCAGGCCGCATGGCATGAAACGCACGGTCTACCGTTGTCGCGAGGTGGGCCTCGTATTGCGGCACGCTGCCCTGGTGAATCTCCCGCGTCGTCCGACCCAGCTTCGCCCGTTCGTGGCTCAACTTGCGGTCCTCTTCCCACTGCGCGCGCAGTGACTCGTGCTGTGGGCCTGGGTCAGACCGATCGAAGTGGCTGCGCAACGACCAGCCGTTTGGGAACAGCAGTGCGCCGCTCATCAGACGGTAGGTCACCTGGTCCTGCGCGTCCGTTTCTGAGGGCAGCATGAGCAGGAAATCCTCGGTGGCCAGTGCCGCTACGGCAACCATCGGCTGCGCGCCCTGCGGACCGACATCGACAATCACACCGGTCAGATGGCAAGTGACGTGATCGCCTTGCTGGCTGAACGCACGCGGATGTTGCGTCGTCAGCCATTGCACGACGCGATCACGCAACTCGGTCTCGGCCAGCAAGACCGCCTGCGAGTCCAGCCGGTCGACCACCCAGGTGGGCCGTGTTGCCAGCAGCGCCAAACGCTGCCTCATCTGCTCGGGGTAGGTCGAGTCAATCTGCAGCCAGCTCGGGTCGCCCGCCGGATAGGCATTCATCAGCACTGTTTGGGGAGGGGGCAGCAAACGCTGCATGTGGTCGCCCGGCAGGGCGCGCACCTGTTCCGCATCCACTGGCACCGCATCCAGCTGGAGACCATGCGGTGCATTGCGAGTGGGTGATGTGGACTCGACGAACTCGAGTCCCATCAGCCCCCTCGGTTTGTCAAACGGTTCGGTCATGCGTTTGCCTGGTCCTGACAGGGTTCGTTGAGGGCCATCAGTACTTGAAGCCAAGCCGGACCTCAAAGGTACGCGGCGCACCGAAGCTCTCGACGACACCGCCAAAAGTGTAGTCGGCGCGCATCGTGCGGTAGAGCTTGTCGGTGGCGTTCCGCACGCCGCCCTGAAGGTACCAGGCGTCTTTCGGAGCCGTCCAGCGCAACGATGCGTTGACTACTCCATAGGCCTCTCCCTTGTTGTTCGCCTGGTCCAGCGTCAACGGGAAGACCACGCTGCTGCGGTAGTTGTACTCAAGGTGGCTGCGCAGTTGCCCTCCGGACATCGCGACTTTGTGGTCCAGCCAGACCGAGCCGCTGCTCTTGGGCGTCAGCGGCAACGGCATGCCACTGAGCTCGCGTTTCGTCGCTGGGGACACGTAGCTCAACAGTTCACTGTCGATGTAGGCGGCCGACAGGCCACCCCCAAAGCCTCTGCCCAGCGCCATATCGGCGCTCAGCTCAAGGCCCTGAACTTTGGCTTTGGAGGCGTTGGTGACTGTGCTAATGAAACTCGACCCCGACAGCACAGCCGTTTTCAATTGCAGGTTCGTGTAGTCGTAATTGAAGGCAGAGGCGTTCAACGAAAGGGCCCCGCCCATCAAGGTGCTGCGCACGCCGACTTCGGTCGCCACAATGCTTTCGGGCTCAAACTTCTCGAGCCCGGCGGTACCATAGTTGAAGCCACCGCTCTTGAAGCCCTTGGACACGCCGGCATATGCCATGAGCCCCTTCGCGGGCGTCCATTGCAGTTGCGCCTTCGGTGTGAACGATGTGAAGCTGACGTCGGTAATGGAGTTCGCCCCGGACCGTCGGTTGGTTGCATCGCCATCCTTGGTGTCTCTGTTGTAGCGCGCACCCAGCAGGCCAGACCACTCGCGTGTGAAGCGATAGGTCATCTGGCCAAAGACGGCTTCTGAGCGACCGCTGCTCTTGACCGTCTGGCGTGCCCAGGCGCAACTGCCCGGCACGCCGCAGTTGATGGGTCCATGAAACAGCCAGTCCAGTGTCTCGGTGCCCTTGTCGCGGTAGAGGAAGACGCCTGCTGTCCACTCCAGTGGCCCATCCCCTTGGCTGTAGAGCTGGAACTCCTGCGAAGTGGACTTGACGTCGGTGGTGGTGTCCTGGGTTTCCAGCTTGGCACCGGTCCAGTCGACGTCGTTCTGGTCACCGCTTTTGTAGCTTGTGATTCCGGTGATGGACTTGAACCCGACTGGGCCGAGGTCCCAGTTCACGGTGGCCGCCATGACGCTGGTCTTGCGCGAACTGGTGACGGGGGAGTCCAGGCGGATGTTGCGGGCATTCGTGCGGTGGTCCGCCCCAGTCAGTCGGTAGTCTGGATCACCCAGCGAGTACGGGTACAGCGGCCCGGTGATCGCGGTGTCGGTGGATACGCCGTAGCCGATCGTGCCCTTGTCTTCGGACGCTTGGGCCATCAGCGTGAGATCAGACTTCCCGCCCAGCGCCACACGCAACTTGCCGCGGAAAGCCTTGAAGTTGTTGTCGTCCAGGCCCGTGCCCGTGCTCAGGTTGCGCGTGTAACCGTCGTCTTTTGTGTAGGCCACTGCGAGGCGGCCCGACACATCGTCCGTGCCTCCGCCCACCGCCACTTGCGTGCGACGCAGGCCCAGCGAGCCGGAACCCACAAATCCCTCAGCACCAGGCTTAGCGGTGGGTGCGCGAGTCACCACGTTGATGGCGCCACCCGTCGCATTGCGGCCATACAAGGTTCCCTCCGGGCCTTTCAGCACCTCGACACGCTGGAGATCGAACAGTTCGGTCAGCGCCATGCTGGATCGTGGCAGGTAGACGCCGTCCAGGTGCACAGCATTGGACGGATCGGCGCCGATGCTGCGCACGTTGTTGGACACGCCCCGGATGGCCAGGTTCGTCTCGCGACCACCGGAGGACAGGCTCAGGCCAGGCACCTTCTGCTGGAGATCGGCTGAGTTCACGAGGCCGGAGCTGGCCAGGTCGTCGGCCGTCAGCGCAGTGACGGATGCGGGCACATCTTGCAGACTTTGGCGTGTTTTCAACGCTGTAACTTCAACCCTCTCTAAGCTGGTGGCGGCCGATGCCGCTTGCCCACTGCCTGAGCCGGTTTGCGCCGGATCACTTTGTTGGGCATGCGCCGACCAGGGGGCCAGCATGGC
>CAJBLW010000006.1 GCA_903953985.1 uncultured Burkholderiales bacterium | reverse complement strand
TGGTTTTTATGCGGTGTTTCCACACAATTTGATGGTCAGCTTGTTTGCGCCCATCTTCTTGTTTGCTGTGCTGGCGCTGGTGCTCGGCGTGATGCGCTTTTGGCGCGAGGTGACACCTGCCACCAGCGGGGCCGGTTTGACCACCCCCGCTGCGGCCGAAGCCACCCACGCTGCATTGCGCCTGAAATACCTGGACGGCGGCCATGGCGAGGGCTGTCACAACGAAGACGACGCTTGGACGCATGCCCGCAGGCGTTTCCACCACCTGACGTTTTACGGCTTCATGCTGTGCTTTGCCGCCACCAGCGTGGCCACGCTGTACCACTATGTGCTGGACTGGCCAGCACCTTACGACTTGACGACTTTGCCCAAATTGCTGGGCGTGCTCGGTGGGGTGAGCCTGACAGTGGGCACCGCGGGGTTGTGGCGCTTGAACTTGCGCCGCCACCCGGACCACGGTGACGCAGCGCAAAAGCCCATGGACCGGGGTTTCATCGCCTTGTTGTTCCTGGTCAGCGTGACGGGTTTGATCTTGTGGCTGCTGGGCCAAACAGCGGCCATGCCTTTGATGTTGGCGGTGCACTTGGGCGCCGTGATGGCCTTGTTCCTGACTTTGCCTTACGGAAAATTCGCACACGGTATCTTTCGCACGGTGGCCTTGCTGCGCTTTGCCATCGAAAAGCGACAGCCCAACAATCTTGGGCTGGGTGGGGAGTGATGGGAAAAGGGTAAACCCCCATTCATGGCGGGGTGAATTTCGGCTCAGAATGGGGGCTTGCCTTCCTTAAGACGGCTCTTTCCTTTTTTGTTTGTTTTGCCAGGAGTCATTCATGCGTTTTCCGGTGATCAAAAGTTTGTTGACGGTTTCTACTTTGGTGGCTTTGGCCTGTGCGCCCGCCTTGGCGCAGGACAAGGTCAAAATCGGCTTTGTCAGTACCCTTTCTGGCCCTTCGGCTGCTTTGGGCGTGGACATTCGCGATGCCTTCATGCTGGCCGTCAAACTCAACGGCGGCAAGCTCGGCGGTCTGTCCGCCGATGTGTCGATCTCGGACGACCAGTTCAAACCCGACGTGGGCAAGCAGTTGTTCGAGCGCTATGTCAAACGCGACAAGGTCGACTTTTTGACCGGTGTGGTGTTCTCAAACATCATGTTGGCGGGTTTGCCTGAGGCTGTGAACGGCAAAACGATTTACCTCAGCCCCAATGCCGCACCCTCGCCGATTGCAGGCGCGCAATGCACGCCTTATTTCTTTGCCGTCTCCTGGCCCAACGATGCATACCACGAGGCCGCAGGCCAGTACGCGACCAACCTGAAGGTGAAGTCGGCTTATTTGCTGGCCCCCAACTACCAAGCGGGCAAGGATTCGCTCGCCGGCTTCAAGCGCTTTTACAAAGGCAATATTTCGGGTGAGGTTTACACCAAACTCGGCGAGCTGGATTATTCGGCCGAATTGGCGGCCATCCGCGCGGCCAAGCCCGAAGTGGTCTACACCTTCCTGCCCGGTGGCATGGGCATCAACTTCATCAAGCAGTTCATGGCCGCTGGCCTGAACAAAGACACCCGCCTGATTCAGCCCGGCTTCGGCGCTGACCAAGACGTCATCCGTGCGGTGGGCAACGACATGCTGGGGGTGTTTGACACCGCGCATTGGGGCATGGACCTGCCCAACGAAGCCAACAAGAAATTTGTGGCCGAGTTCGAAAAAGAATACAAGCGCCTGCCTACCATTTACGCAGCCCAAGGCTATGACACGGCCTTGCTGATCGATGCCGCTGTGCGTGCGGCCAACGGCAAGATTGACGACAAAGAGGCCTTGATCAAGACCCTTAAGACTGTCAAGTTCAATTCGGTGCGGGGCGATTTCCGGTTCAACACCAACCATTACCCGATCCAGAACTATTACCTGCGCGAGATCGTCAAGGACGGTCAAGGCCGTCTGGTCAACCGCATCGTGGGCCAACCGATCTTGGCCAGCCATGGTGACGCTTACGTTAAAGACTGCCCCATGAAGTAAGGGCGTTAGCGGCTCCTCATGACTGGTATTTTGTTGTTGGAGCAGGCCCTGAATGGCCTGCAGTTCGGTTTGATGTTGTTCCTTCTGGCCTCTGGGCTCACGCTGGTCTTCGGCATCATGGACATGATCAACCTGGCCCACGGCGCCCTTTACATGGTGGGGGCGTTCCTGACGGCCTGGTTGGTTCAGTTGACCCAGTCGTTTTGGCTGGGTGTGGTGTTGGCGGTCATGCTCACGGCCGTAGTGGGCATGCTACTAGAAGCCACTTTGCTGCGAACCCTGTATGCCCGCGATCACCTGTCCCAGGTGCTGGCCACCTTCGCCTTGATCCTGATCATCAACGAATCCGTGCGCATGATCTGGGGCTCCGATCTGCCTTTGTCCATGCCAAAAGCCTTGTCTGGCCCGGTGGAGTTGTTGCCTGGATTGCTTTACCCGAGTTACCGGTTGGTGATCATTGCCGTGGGCCTGGTCATCGCGCTTTTGCTGTATTTGCTGGTGACCCAAACCCGCATGGGGGCCTGGGTCAGGGCGGGCGCTTCGAACCGAGAGATGGCCATGGCCATGGGCATCAATATCCGGCGTTTGTTCACGGGCGTATTCGGCATTGGCGCCGCCCTGTGTGCGGTGGCGGGGGCCATGCTGGGGCCGCTGCTGGCGGTGCAGGTGGGCATGGGTGAGAACATCTTGATCCTGGCTTTTGTGGTCATTGTGATCGGCGGCATCGGCTCGGTCTGGGGCGCATTTGTCGGGGCCATTCTGGTTGGCTTTGTCGACACCTTGGGGCGCACCTTGCTGCCCATGTTGTTTCGTGAACTTTTCTCGCCCCAGTTTGCCAGTGCAGCGGGGCCTGCGGTGGCGTCGATTGCGGTGTACCTGCTGATGGCCGTTGTGCTGTTTGT
>CAJBLW010000005.1 GCA_903953985.1 uncultured Burkholderiales bacterium | reverse complement strand
GAACGCTATGGGGCACGCACCGATCTGGTGGCGGCAGCGCACAGCATGCGCCTGGTGATGGTCGTCATTGCCGTGCCTTTTGGCATGCAGTGGGCACAACACCAGTGGGGTTTGACGGTGGATGCCTCTTTGTTGCCTGGCCCGCGCCTGGCGCAATGGCCGGGTTTGCTCTGGTTGGGCCTGGTGACGGCCGCCGGCGGCTGGGTGATGCTCAAGCTGGGTCGCACCAACCCGTGGTTCATGGGTTCCCTGCTGACTTCAATGGCGGTGACCTTGGTGGGCTGGGAGTGGTCAGCTGTACCCAACGCACTGTCCAACGCTGCACAGTTGGTCATCGGCGTGAGCTTGGGCATCCGGTTTCGGCGCGAATTCGTCAAAACGGCACCTCGCTGGCTGGCCTCGGTGGCCTGGGGCTCGGTGTGGATGATGGGCGCGTCCGTGCTGTTTGGCTTGACCTTGGCGTGGGGTACGGGCTTGCATCCGGCCATGCTGGTCTTGGGAACGGCGCCCGGGGGCATCACCGAAATGGCCATCACGGCCAAGGTACTTCAGTTGGGGGTGCCGGTGGTCACGGCTTTTCAGGTGTGCCGTTTGGTGGCGGTGTTGTTGATTGTGGGGCCGCTGTTTGCCTGGCTGACACGCCGGCTGGCCAAGGCTTGAGCGTTGCTCAGTGCACCAAGACGGGCTGCTGGGCCAAGCCTGTGTAGCCCTCGAGCGTATCTTCGACTTCTTCCTGGGTGGGTGTGTGCTGTTGCCAGGCCTGAATTTGCTGCTGGAACATCTCGGCCCAAGAGCCGTCCAAGTACACCTCTTTGCCCGAGCGTTTGTCCACGATTTCAAAACCATGGCGCTCCAGCTGGGGCTGGCTGCTGGTGGCGGATGCTTCGACCGGCGCGTTGGCCAGCATGTGCATCACGGCGAAGGTTTCCGATTCGTACAACAGGTTCATGCGTTCATTCTCCCTCAACTTGTGCCTTGCAAGTGGGTGCATATGTAACAACTTCAAGTGGGTGTGGTTTTTGGTGCGCGCTGGGTGACAAGGGGTGGGGTTATGGCGTGAGGGGTAAAGCGGTCAAGACTTGGCGTCCTGTCAGCTGCAGGTCGATGAAACTGCCGCTGACTTGTGTGATGCGGATGCGAGCGGGCAGCCAGTCGTGTGCGGCCGCAACCCAAAACTCGACTTGTGCATCAAAACGGTTGCGCGGCTGACACACCCATTTGACCGCTTGCAGGCTTTGGCCATCTATCTGAAGTGTCTCCAGTTTTTCAAGCGTCAAGAGCCAGGGCAAGGCGTCGCGCACGGTAGCCGTCTGGATTTGCAAGCGGGTGCCGGGGGGCATCTGTTGACCTGACTGGGCCATGGCGGCGGCCAACTGCACATACAGGCTGACCTGGTCTTGCGCACCGGGTTGCAAGGACGCCTTGGGGGCGTTGCTGCTGAACACGATGCGCTGGTTCGGGCGGTCAAAGTGGGCCGCCCTTTCGCTGCGCCAGCTGTCAGAAAAGCGGGTCGGGGCCAAGCCGGTGGCGTTGATCTGACCCACGCTGCGCCAGTGCCTTGACCCCACCAAAAAGGCCCTGACCGTCAGGCTCATGGCGTAAGCGCTCTCGTTGTGCTGCCAACGCAGCTCGCCTGTGGCTTGGTAATGGATGCCTTTTTCCTGGCCACTGAGGCGGTAGCTCAGCAAGGCTGAGGGGGGCAGCGAGCCCAAGGCCAGCTCGGGCAAGGCCATGGTGGCGTTGGCGATGCGCTCGGGCTGCGGTTCGGCGGTCTTGGCGGCGAGTTCGCTGGCGGCGACGCTCGGGTTGGGGTTTTGAATGGCCTCAGGCACTTCAGACTTGGGGGTGCTTGGGGTCTGCGTGCCAGGGGTCGCTGCCAGGGCCTTCTCCGCGTTGGGGTCTGTATCGGTCTGGGTCACAGGGTACTGAGCTGGCACTGGGTCTGGGGTGGCCAGGGTGGCGACTTTGTCCAGCTCTTTATCCATCGCCTGTTCTGGCGCGGGCGGGTCCGCGGGTGGAGATGTCTTGTCTGCTGGCGTCGTGTTTGGGTCCGCTGCAATTTTCTGTGCGTCTGGCTTGGGCGTGGGCGCAGGTTTGGGCGCAGGTTTGGGTTTTTCAACCAAGGCCACGCGCGTGCGAGCTGCGGGTGTGTGGCCGGGGTTCGTGGCTGCCGTGGCACCCGCTGGGGCTGGAATGGTTCGGGTCTGCATCGGTCCCGTGCGCAGCGTCTGAGGGTTGCTCAGTTGCCAGTCCAGTGTGTTCGCCAGGCTCAGCAGTACCACCAGGTGCAGCGCCAGCACCACCGATCCCCAGCGCAGCAAGCTGGCAGTGCTTGGCCGATCCGGCCGCTTTGCGTCGGGCAACGGCGGCAGTGGGTGAGTAGGCGGCACCGGGTTCATGGGTTCACACGGCGTGTGTCAAAGGTGTGTGCATGAGGGGGGCTGTGAATGCAAATCCGCAGGGTGTCTCGCTCAGGTGGCGCGCCAACCCAGGTCGGCCGAAAGTTGGCGGGCAAATGCACGCAGCGGCTGAGCCACAGGGCCTTGCCAGTTGGCATCCAGCGTGGCCGACGACCCCAGCGACACCACGCCCAAGGCCAGGTGCCCGTCCGCATCGAACACGGGCGCACACAGGCCTGAAATGCCCGGCAGCAGCACATTGACCACGCGGCCCAGGCCTTGCGCCCGGGTCTCGCCCAGCATCGCTTGGACTTGTGCAGGGGTGGAAGGCAAATCGCTGCGGCCCAGTTTTCGGGCCAGGGCCAGCTCGGCATCGATCATGGGCCGGGCCTTGTCTGCTGCACCTCCGTGGCCGATAAAGGCGGCGAAACACCGGCCCGTGGCCGACGACAAGAGGGGCATCACATCGCCCAGACGCAGGCTGACGGGCATGGCCAGCGGGGTTTCTTGCCAATGCACCAGGGTCGGCCCCCGGTTGCCCCAGACGGCCAGGGCCAGGGTGTGGCCAGTTTGGTCCATCAAAGTGGGCAAGCGCTCGCGCGCCAGTTTGACGGCGTCCAGCCGAGACAATGTCGCCAGGCCCAGTCGCAAAGTGGCGGGGCCGAGTTCATAGCGGGTGTTGGCATCCTGTACTACCAAGTTCAGGCGCTGAAAGCTCACCAAGTAGCGGTGGGCCTTAGCGGCACTCATGCCCGCCGCACTGGCCAGGTCGCGCAGCATCAGCGGGCCGGGGGCTTGGGCCAGTACATCCAGCAAGGCAAAACCCACTTCCACCGACTGGATGCCCGCGCGTTCTTTGTCCCCGTCCGGGGTCGTGTCCAAGGTGCTTTCGGTGGCCATATGCTCTAGAATCTGGTTTCGTTTAGTTAAACGAGTTTAACAATGCGTAATTTAATGCGCGATTCAATGCGTGATTCAGCCCTGGTGAACATGGCTTTGAATGACGGAACAAACAGGTAAAAATCATGAAATTGGCGACCTACAAAGACGGCTCACGCGATGGACAACTGGTGGTGGT
>CAJBLW010000004.1 GCA_903953985.1 uncultured Burkholderiales bacterium | reverse complement strand
GGCGGTCATCTGCCCGTACATGAACAGGCCCTTGCGGTCGAGTTCGTTGAAGTGTTCCCAGTTGGCCCACTTGGGCACGAGGTTGGAGTTGGCGATCAGTACACGCGGCGCGTTGGCGTGTGTTTTGAAAACGCCCACGGGTTTGCCGGATTGGATGAGCAAGGACTCGTCTTCGTTCAGGTCTTTGAGCGAAGCCAGGATCTGGTCAAAGCACGCCCAGTCGCGGGCGGCGCGGCCAATGCCGCCGTACACCACCAAGCTCTGCGGGTTCTCGGCCACTTCGGGGTCGAGGTTGTTCTGGACCATGCGGTAAGCCGCTTCAGTGACCCAGTTCTTGCAGGTCAACTGGGTGCCACGCGGGGCACGAACCACGCGGGTGGGGTCCAGACGGGGGTCGGTAGGGGAAGACATGGTGAACTCCTTAAAAAAGGCAACAATTCGATCAGGTAGAAATGGGGTTGCCGCTGGCGCTGTAGCGGCTGCCTAGGCGGTAACGGCTGGCGGGGTGGAGGCAGTACACCAATGTCACGGGCACGCCCTGCGTCCAGGTGCGGCGGGTGAGCAGCAAGCAAGGCTCGGCCGCGTCCATTTGCAAGCGCTGCGCCTGTTCGGAGGTGGGCAGAACGGCATCGACCACATGCTCGATTTCGTCAAAAGGCACGGTGCGTACCAGAAACTCCGAAGGCTGCTGAACGCTGAAATCCTGTTGCGCAAAGTCGGGTACCACCTGTGGGTTAACAAAGCGGTCTTCCAGCTGAATGGGCACACCATCTTCAAAATGCACGCACACCGAATGGAACACCGACTCGCCGGTGCGTACGCTCAGCGCGGCCGCCACTTCAAGGGTAGCGGCGACACGTTCGACCACCAGCATTTCGCAGGCGTAGTCGTGACCGCGTTGGCGAATCTCGCTGGCCAGATTGACGATTTGCAGCAAGGTCGATTGCGGTTTTTGTTCGGCCACGAAACTGCCCACACCGGCCACGCGCACGATGCGGCCTTGGTCCACCAGTTCGCGCAAGGCCCGGTTCACGGTCATGCGCGACATGCCAAACTGCGCGACCAGCTCGTGCTCGGATGGCACACGATCGCCTGCGCGCAAGCTGCCGTCCTGGATTTTGCGGGCGATGTGGTCCTTCACCTGTCGGAACAAGGCCATGGGCTCGCCCGTCAGGGTTTGGGGCCTGCGGGCGGTGTGGTGTCGCTGATTGGCGAGGGACGTTGCAGTGCGGGTCATGAGGGAATCTTCAAAGCGCAAAACCGGGATGTCAAAGTGTGATGCGCTCAATGCGTGTCCGTGGCCATGGCTTCGGCCCTGATTTCTTCGGTCAGTTGCGCCTTCAAGGCCATGAACTCAGGCGAGGTCTTGATCGTGTAATGGCGGGGGTGCGGAAAGTCAACCGCCAACTCGGTCTTGATGCGACCGGGGCGGGCGCTGAACACCGCCACGCGGTTGGCCATGAAAATCGCCTCGTCGATGTCGTGCGTGACAAAGAGCACGGTTTTTTGCGCCGACTCCCAAATGCCCAGCAGCAGCTCTTGCATCAGCACGCGGGTCTGGTTGTCCAGTGCGCCAAAGGGCTCGTCCATCAACAAAATTTTGGGGTCGTTGGCCAGCGCCCGCGCGATCGCGGTGCGCTGCTGCATGCCGCCTGACAATTGTTTGGGAAAGTGCTGCTCAAACCCGCGCAGGCCCACTTTGGCGATGAAGTCATCGGAGCGTTCTTTTTGTTCGCGCTCGGGCATGCCGCGTTCGCGCAGACCAAAGCGGATGTTTTGCTCAACGTTCAGCCACGGAAACAGCGTGTAACTCTGAAACACCATGCCTCGGTCGGCACCTGGGCCTTGCACCGGAACGCCGTCCAGCAGCACCTGGCCGGTGGTGGGTTGGTCCAGTCCGGCCACGATGCGCAGCAAGGTGGATTTGCCGCAGCCCGATGGGCCGAGGATGGTGACAAAATCGTTTTCGCGCACTTCAAAATCCACCGGCGTGAGCGCCTGTGTTTGCAGGCCCTTAGGCGAAGTGAAGACGCGCGAGACGCCTTGGATCGACAGTTGGCTGCTCACAGTGAACTCCAGGCAAACAGGCGGCGGTTGAGCGCCTTGAAGGCAAAGTCAGACACCAAGCCAATCAGACCGATGACGATGATGCCAAAGATGATCTGGCCGGTGTTGAGCAGCGCTTGGCTGTCGGTGATCATGTGGCCAATGCCCGAGGACGAGCCGATCAATTCGGCCACGATCACATAGGTCCAGGCCCAGCCCAGCACCAGACGCAAAATCTCGGCGATCTCGGGTGCGGCACCGGGGATCAGCACACGTTTGACGATGCCCGATGGCGCGGCGCCCAGGGTATAGGCGGCTTCGACCAGGTCACGCCGCGCTGCGCCCACGCACACCGCCACCATCAGAACGATCTGGAACACTGAGCCGATGAAAATCACCAACACTTTTTGCAGCTCGCCAATGCCCGCCCACAAAATCAGCAAGGGGATAAAGGCCGAGGCGGGCAAATAACGGCAAAAAGACACAAAGGGTTCCAGAAAGGCCTCCACCCCTTTGTGCGCGCCCATCGCGATGCCCAGCGGCACGGCGACCAGGCTGGCCAAAATGAAGCCGGCCAGCACTCGCCAAATCGTCATGGCGATGTCGTGGGAAAAATTGAAGTCGGTGAACAAGAGGATGGCCTCTTGCACCATGGTCACCGGGCTGGCCAAAAAGGTGGGCGACACATAACCGCCCAGCGTGAAAAACGCCCATGCGGCAAAAAACAAAATGAAAAACCCAATGCCCAGCAACCACCGCGACTGCGCGCGCACCGGCTCCAGCGGGGCCAGTGCGCGGCGGCGTGGCCGCACAGCGATCGATGGGGTCGAAGTCGGATGTGCGGTGGCCATGGCTTTACTTGATGAAGCTGGTGTCAAACATGGCGTTGAAGTCGGTCGGTGCTCTGCGGATCACACCGGCTTCCAGCAAGATGGTGGCAGCGTCCTTCATGAAAGTTTGCAATTCACCGGCAAAGAACTTTTGGTTGGCCGCTTTGTCTTGCCAGCGCAGGAATGACGATGATTTGGCAAAAGCCTCGCCGGTTTGCCTCACGGCTGCGCCCATGATCTCGTTGGATTTGGCCGGGTCGGTCTTGATCATCTCCAGCGCATCAAAGTACGCGTTGGCAAGGCTTTGCGCGGCCTTGGGGTTGGCCTTGAGCCAATCAGGGGCGCAGCCCACCGTGTCCATGACCATGGGGTAGTCGAGTGTGGTGGCCAAAATCTTGCCGGCCTGTGGGTTGCTGCGCACGGTGGACAAATAGGGCTCGTAGGTCATGGCCGCATCGTTCTGGCCGGCGACAAAGGACTGGGCCGCTGCCTGGGGTGACAAGGTGACGAGCTTGACGTCTTTCATGCTCATGCCGTTTTTGTTGAGCATCCAAGCCAAGCCGAAATAAGGCGCCGTACCGGGCGCATCCACGCCAATGCTTTTGCCCTTGAGGTCAGCAAAATTGTTGATGTTGCCGCGTACTGCAATGCCATCGGCCCCAAATGACTTGTCGAGCTGAAAAATCTGAACAATGGGCACGCCATTGGTGTTCCAGGCCACATGCGTTTCCACGGTGGTGGCAGCGCACTGGATCGCTTTGGAGGCCAATGCCAGGTGGCGGTCTTTCTGGGGAATCATTTTGATGTCCACATCCAGGCCGTGTTTCTTGAACAAACCAGCCTTATCGGCCAGGGTCAGGGGGGCAAAACCCGTCCAACCCGACATGCCCAGGGCCAGTTTGACCTCTTGAGCTTGTGTGTGAAATGACAGGCTGGCCGTGACCGCACCGGCCAGGATCAGGGAGGCGAATTTGACGTTTGATTTGCGCATGAAGGAACTCCTTTTTGTTGATTAAGCCCGATTGACATGGCCGAAAACGGCACCGACAAGCAGGTAAAAAGCCACCACCAACACCCGGTTTAACTTGTATAGACAGGATGGGCCAAATGAAAAAGCTGTCCGAGTGCAGGAAACAACTACTCTCCCAACATCCGCACCAGCAAAGCGCATCATCGGGTCCTTGGCCCCAAAAGACATCGGGAATTGCACCATCTTGCTGTCTATACAAATAGATGTTAAAGGTGGCTGTGACACACAGCAAGGCTGTGTGCCAGCTCACACCGCGTAACCGGGTGACACCTTGTCGGCCTGGCGCAGCATGGCCGGCCATTCTTTCCAGCCCAGCGGGCTGCGCCCCTCGGGGTATTCGCGCAACGCGGCCTTGTTAAAGCCCAGGCGGCTGATCTGTTCAGCCACGCCTTCTGGCGGAAAGTTCAATTCTTGCCCGCAGGCCATCGCGTCCAGCTGGGCCTGGCAGGCCTTTTCCAAGTGCCACATGCTGCTGAAGGCTTCGGCCACCGTGTAGCCCACCACCAGCGTGCCGTGGTTGCGCAAGACCATGACCATGTGGTTGCCCAGGTCGCTGGCCAGGCGCTCGCGCTCTTGCAGGTTCACGGCCAGGCCTTCTGACTCGTGATAGGCCACCTTGCCGTGGAACATCATGGCGTGCTGGCTCAGCGGCAGCAGGCCGCACTTGAGCATCGAGATCGCCATGCCGGCGCGGGTGTGCAAATGCAGCACGCAATGGGCATCGTCGCGTGCGTTGTGGATGGCGCTGTGAATCACGAAACCGGCACGGTGCACGTCGTGCGGGCTGTCATCCACCTTGTTGCCATCGCTGTCGATCTTGACCAGGCTCGACGCCGTGATTTCGTCAAAAGACCAGCCAAAGGGGTTGATCAGGTAATGCGCGGTACCCGGCACACGCAGTGAAATGTGGGTGTAAATCAGGTCGGTCCAGCCATGGTGTGCCACCAGGCGGTAACAGGCTGCCAAGTCAATGCGGGCCTGCCACTCTTCGGGTGACATGTGGGTGGGCGCGGGAGCGCGGGTTGCGTTTTGATTGGTCTGTGTGGACATTTGGGGCTCCGGAAAAATGCGGGCTGCGCTCAGGGGGCACAGCCTGATCCAAGTCAGTTCAAAGGCTATTTCACTGTATCAGGCAAGGCGGTCAAAGCTGAGTCACAAGTGACCCCTGCGGCAGAGGACGCTCAGCGCGGTGGTGCCTTACGCAGCAAAACAATGTTGCGGTAGCCCAGGCGGATCAGGCCTTCCTCCTGAAAGTGCCGCAGTTGCTGGTTGACACGTTGTCTTGAGGCGGAGGCTGCTTGGGCCAGGTCGGATTGGCTCACGCGCAGCATCACGCCATCGGGCACAGCCACGCTGTTGAATTTGGCGATGCGCTCCAGTGTGGCCCACACGCGTTGTTCCAAACTGTGCATGCCTTGGTCGGCCAGGGTGTCAATCAGTTGGTTGATGCGCAGGCCCAAAATGCGCAACAAATCCACAGCCACAGCCGGATCGCGGGTGATCAGGTCAACCAAGCGGGTGCGCTCAATGTGCAGCACTTGGGTGAGGCCAACGGCCACCAAATCTGCGGGGTAAGTGGTTTCTGCAAACACCGAGCTCAAGCCCGAAATTTCGCCGGGCAGCATCCAGCGCAGCAATTGCTCTTCGCCTTCAGGCGAGGTCACGCTCACGCGCAATCGTCCTTTGACCAGTAGCAAGGCGGCCGATGTGGATTGCCCCCGGCTGAGCACCACCTGACCTTCTGTCCAGTGGCGCAACAAGCCCACGCTGTGCAGCGCTTTGGCCGAGCGTGCCGTCAGGGCCGAGTTTTCTGCCCACACCTTGGTGAAGACATCGGCATCCAGTGCCTTGTAGGCGGGCTCACGCGGGCCACTGGACGAGCTGATGGAAGGGCGATTGGGGGACAAGGGCATGGTGTCTCCGTTCTGGGGGCAATGTTTTTTTGAGTGCTTTCCCCTAAATTGTCACATCAGAAACAATTCGCAGCCCCCTAGGGCCATTAAATCGGGGCACCGAGCTTGACGGTGATCAAGTCAAAGAACCCCATTGGAGACGACATGAAATTTTCAGCCCCTGCATTTGTACGCACTACCTTGGGTGCCATCGCCCTGACTTTGGGTGCCAGCGCCATGGCGCAGTCCGTGGTGCGCTTCCAGGATTATCCTGGCACCGGCAATTTGATGGTGCGTGTGGCCCAAGAACAAGGCTTTTGCCAGCAAGCCGGCATTCGCTGCGAACTGAGAACCATCCCGGCAGCGCCGCTTGGTATGCAGACCATGCTCTCTGGTGACATCGAAGTGTTTTTTGGCCCGACCGAAGTGGCGGCTGCAGCCGTGGCCCGTAAGGCCCCCATTTCCATCATTGCCGCAGGCTTCGTCGATCCGGTGTTTTTCATGGCTGCAGGTGCAAAAACCGAGTTGGCGACCGAAAAAGAAGGCTACCCCGGCGTGGTCAAGTCCTTCAAGGGCAAGAAAATCGGCGTGACCCAACGTGGCTCAGGCGCTGAATTTCAGGTGATCGACATGCTGGCGGATGTGGGCCTGACCGCGAACGACGTGACCTTTGTGGCCGTGGGCGCGCCCGACACCGCATTTCCTGCGCTCACACGCGGCCAGGTCGACTTGATCATGACCTTCCCGCCCACCGATGGCATGTGCGAAGTGCTCAAGGCCTGCCGCCTGGTGGTTGACCCACGCAAAGGTCAAGGCCCCAAGAGCATGCTGGCCACCCGTGGCGGCGCTGGCACCATGGCAGTGAAGACCGAATGGGCAGCGGCCAATCCGCAAACGGTGGCCGGTATCCGCAGGATGCTGGATTTGTCGGATGCTTTCATCGCCAACCCGGCCAACTTCGGCAAGACACTGGAGATCCTGCGCAAGACCTTTGCCCTGCAATTGCCCAACGCAGACCAGATCGCGGAGGTGAGCTTGCGCAACTCCATCGGCAACTTCAAGGCCCGTGGCACCGTGCCTGCCATGCAGGCGGTGGCCGATGCCATGACCGAAAACAAGCTGCTGCCCGGCAGAGTAGACATGGCTCCGGCAGTCTTGCCTTGAACTTCGGACATCGCGATATTTTCAGGAACTCTTCATGATCGACGCACAGCGCATCGACCTGAGCTTTGACGGCACCAATCTGGTGTTGCAGGGCGTAGACCTGCACGTCAAGGCAGGGGAGTTTGTCGCGCTTGCGGGCCCGAGTGGCTGCGGCAAAACCACCTTGCTCAACCTGTGCGCGGGCCTGGTGGATTTGCCTGCAGGTCAGCGGCTGCTGGTGGCCGGCGAACAGCCGGTGCTCGGCAGCCATGAGGTGGCTTACATGTTGGCGCGCGACAGCTTGTTTCCCTGGCTCAACGCGCTGGACAACGCCGCATTCGGCCTGAAAGTGCGGGGTGTGCCCATCGCAGAGGCCCGGGAAAGGGCCGCTGTGATGCTCAAGCAGGTCGGGTTGGGCGGGTCTGAACACCTAATGCCCAAAGCCTTGTCCCACGGCATGCGCCAGCGCGTGGCACTGGCGCGGACCTTTGCCATGCCCTCGCCCCTGCTGTTGATGGACGAGCCTTTTGGGGCATTGGATGCGCAAACCAAGCTGCAATTGCAAGACTTGCTGCTGCAACTGTGTCAAAACGGCAACCGCACGGTGCTGTTCGTGACCCACGATTTGTCAGAAGCGGTGGCACTGGCCGACCGGGTGATGGTGATGTCCTCGCGGCCCGGCCGCATCGTGGCCGATGTGCAGGTGCCGCTGGCGCGTCCGCGCTCCATTCGTGAGCTGCAAACCAGCGATGACTTCCGCCACACCTACACCCAGGTGTGGAAACATCTCGAAGAAGGTTGGGTGCACCATGAAGGCTGAAACACTTCGCACGCTGGCGCAGCATGCCCTGTTTGTCTGCGTGTTTCTGGGTCTGTGGGAGTGGGGTGCCCGAGCCGGTTGGGTGGATCCGAGCTTCATGGGCAGCCCGCTCGGCATCATCCAGTTCACGCTTGAAAACTTTGCCAACGCCCGCTTGTGGGGCGATCTGGGCTGGACTTTGCTGGCCGTGCTCTCCTCTTTTTTGATCGGCTCGGTCGCCGCTATGGTCACAGGCCTGGCCTTTGTCACCTGGCCCAAATTCGAGGCTTTTTGTGACCCCTATATCTCGGCCTTCAACGTGCTGCCGCGAATTGCTTTGGTGCCGCTGTTCATTCTGTGGTTTGGTTTGGGCATCGGCTCCAAGATTGCTCTGGGGGTGTCGCTGACCTTCTTCATCGTACTGTCCAGCACGGTGGCCGGTATTCGGGGCGTCAGCCAAGATCATGTGACGCTTACACGCACGCTGGGTGCCAGCAGCCGACAGATGTTTTTCTCGGTCACCTTGCCCGGTGCGGTGCCAGTGCTGTTTTCAGGATTGCGCCTCGGTGTGATCTACGCCTTGCTGGGCGTGGTGGGCGCAGAAGTCATTGCTTCCGAGCGTGGTCTCGGGCAACAGCTTGCCTATCTGGGGTCCACATTCAACGTCAACGGCGTGTGGTCGCTGCTGTTTGATCTGGCACTCATCGGGGTGCTGATCATGAAGCTCATGAATTGGATCGAACGCCGCTTGCTGCACTGGCAATGAAGCCAGTGGGCCATACACATCAAGGAGAACAAACAATGAAATTTCGCCACATCCAGGTGGACCCGATGACGCCCACCATCGGCGGCATGATCAGCGGCGTTGACCTGAACACCACCCGCTCAGAAGACGTTTACGAAGAGATCAAGCAAGCGCTGTGGCAACACGGCGTGGTGTTCTTTCGCAAGCAGGCCCTGAAGCCCGAGGCCTACATTCGCCTGGGGGCCAATTTTGGTGAGATGGAGCAACACGAGTTCTTCCCACACATCGAAGGGCATCCGCAAATCCAGTTGATCTCGAACCAGGGCCATGAAGCGCCCGAAACCGACCGCTGGCACACCGACGTGACCTTCCGCAAGAAGCCCAACATGGTCTCCATCTTGCGCATCACCGACTTGCCCCCGTCGGGCGGCGACACAATGTGGATGCACGGTGGCGCCGCGTATGACGCGCTCAACCCCGGCATGCAACAAATGCTGGAGGGCCTGCAGGCCGACCATGATTTGCCTTGGCACTTTCGCCGCATCAATGCCAACGAGCGCTTGGCACAACGTGCCTCGGCCAAGAGCGGCATGATGGTGCAGGCCAGTGCCCAAGAGTGCAAGATGATCGAGAACACGCCCACGGTGACGCACTCGGCCGTGATCACGCACCCCTACAACGGCCGCAAGATTTTGTTTGTCAACTCGATCTGGACCAAGCGTTTGCTGGGCATGCACATGGACCTGTCTGAGGCCGTGCTGAACATGCTGTACGAGTGGGTCAAAAAACCAGAATTCATGGTGCGCTTCCGTTGGGAAAAAGACTCGCTGGCCATGTGGGACAACTGCGCCACGCAGCACTATGCGGTGTTTGACTACGCGCCGCACTACCGCGCAGGCCAGCGCATGACCTGCGGCAGCTTTGTGCCTACGCTCAACCCCGGTGCTGTTGCCGCGGGTGGTCAGCCTTCGGTGATGCGTCAGTTGCTCGACACCACCCGCATGCAAGCGGCCAGCCCGAGTGAACAGAAGGCGGTGGAAGCCATCTTCAGCGCCCTGGAAAGCGTGGACCTGAACGCCGTGGCCAGTGCCGCTCAGCGCCGCTGAATGTGAGACACCCTCTGACATGAGTTCCAGCAACCCCATCGATCTGGCCGATCACGATCTGGCTGCCTTGCAGGAGGCCCGCGACTTGCTGGGCCGCGCCCGGCAAGCCGCTGCTACGCTGGCGTTGTGGACGCCCGAAGAAGCCAAGCGCGTGGCCAAAGCAGTGGCTGAGGCCTTGCTGCCACGCGCCGAGTTTTATGCCGAATGGGCGGTGCGTGAAAGCCGCATTGGCAAAGTGGCCGACAAAATCGCCAAGAACCAGATTGCTTGCACGCTCACGCCCACGGCTTGGGACAACGTGGCCCTTGGCGGTGTGCGCCGCAACGATGCGCTGCGCATCGTTGAAATCGGCCGCCCTGCGGGGGTGGTGGTGGGCTTGTCTAACTCCACATCACCGGTGGCCACCATCATGTTCAAGGCCATCATGTGCCTGATGACGCGCAACGCGTTGGTCATCTCGCCGCACCCGGTGGCGCTGGGCTGCTGCACCGCAGTGACCCATGAGTTGCAAGCCGCCATCGAAAAAGCCGGTGGTCCGGCACATGCCTTGCAGATCCTGACCCGCCCCACGGTGGAGGCCACAGGCGCGCTGATGCGGGATGCCCGCACTGACGTGATTTTGGCCACCGGCGGTACGCCCATGGTGCGCGCCGCTTACGGCTCGGGCAACCCCGCCATTGGCGTGGGCTCGGGCAATGTGCCGATTTATGTGGACGCCAGCGCCGACATCGAAGCTGCTTCGCAAACGATTGTGGCCGCCAAAAATTTTGACCACGGAAGCCCCTGTTCGGCCCCTTCGGTGCTCATGCTGAACGCCAGCATTGCGCCGCAGATGCAGCAAGCGCTGGCCCGCCAGGGTGCGCATGTGTGCACCGACGCAGAAGCACTGCAAATCCAGAATTACGCCTTTCCCGGTGGCAAGTTCAACGGCAAAGTGGTGGGCCGTCCGGCGTTTGAGATCGCACAAGCCGCCGGTGTGCAGGTGCCGGTGCATTGCCAGGCGCTGGTCTGCCCGATCGCCCAGCCGCAAGCGGGCCATGTGTTGCTGAAAGAAAAGCTCTCGCCCATCTTGGGCTGCGTGGTGGTGGCGGACATGGACCAAGCCATGGGTGTGGCGCGCCTGATGCTTCAGCACAGCGGTTCAGGTCACACCTCGGGCATCCACACCGCCAGCGCCGAACAGGCCGTGGTTTGGGGTGCAGCGCTGGACTATTACCGCGTGGTCGTGAACGGATCCACGGTGCACGACAGCACAGGGGCCAACACCGGCTTACCCTACACCTTCCCCATCGGTACCGGTTACGCGGGCAAAAGCTCGGTGGACTGCAACGTCGGGCCCGAGTTGCTGGTCAACTGGAAACGCGTGGCCTTTCCGCTGCCCGGCGGCTGGGCCGGGGCCATGGCTTCGGGCGCGGCTTTGCCAGCGGCACCGGGCCAGCTGTCCACCCTCACGCCTGAACTTCAGGCCACCGTCCTGCGCATCGTGCAGGAAGAACTCGAACACCTTCGCTGAAAGCCCCTCATGTCCACTTTGCGCAGCTATATTTTTCTGGACCGCTTGCAGCCACAGCTGATGTGCATGCTGGGCTCCACCGCCCGTGGTTTCCTGCCGCGCCACAACGACGCCGCCATGGTGATCGAAGTGGCCCCCGGCATGGACATCGAGTGGCTGACCGACATCGCACTCAAGCACGACGATGTCAAGCCCGGCAACTTGGTGGTTGAGCGGCAGTTTGGCTATTTGGAGTTCCATGGCCAGTCTTCCTCGTCGGTCAAGTCGGCGGGTGCAGCTGTGTTGGATGCCATGGGCGTGAGCGAGAAAAGCGTGATCAAGCCCGAAATTCTGGCCTCTAAGGTCATTGACCGGGTCGACGGTTACCACGCCTTTTTGATCAACCGCAGCAAGGCTGGCAGCATGCTCTTGCCCGGCGAATCGCTCTACATCATGGAGATGACCACGTCTTCTTATGCGCTGCTGGTGGCCAACGAGGCTGAGAAAGCGGCGAACGTCAAATTGGTGGATTGCCGTTTCATGGGCCCTGCCGGGCGGCTGTACCTGTCGGGCACACCGTCTGATGTCCGAACTGCCGCCGAGGTGGCAGAGGCCGTGATCCGCAATGCCGGAGGTGCTGCATGAGCGCAGACGGTTTGCGCGAACAAATTCGGGCGCAGGTGCGCACCGCATTGGGCGCCAGCAAAGCCACAGGTGGGGATGCATCGGCGGCCTCGGTGACCGCGCTGATGCAGCGCTTTGAAGCCGGTTATGCCGCTGCGAATGCCGAAGCGATCGTGGCCTGTTTTGCCCCTGATGTGGTCTGGACCTTGCCCGACTCACGCGTGCTGCATGGCCGTGCGGCATGCCTGGTGTTCTTGAAGGAACGCTTTGCCAGCCCCGTCGGCCCCAAGTTTTCGGATTCGCACCTGAATGTGCTGGGCCAGACCGTGGTGCAAAACTACAAGGTGAGCGTGCCCTTGCCTGGTGGCAAGGCACTCACGCTGGACGGCACCGATGTGTACCAAATCCGCGATGGCCTGATCGCCCGCAAAGACGCTTATTGGAAGCAGATCGGCGCGCCCAAGCCTGCGGCTGCGGCATCGGCTGCTGCGCCAGCGACTGGGCCTCAGGGCGTGGTGGTGCCCTTGCGCGTAGGCACCGGTGCCCACGCGCAAGCTTTGACAGAACTCTTCAAACGCCTGGCCGCCAGCCCGGCACTGCTGCAAGCGGCGCAATCGGGCCTGCTGCGTTTTGACATGCGGGTGGACGAAGCAGCGGTCAAGGCGGTAGCCACTAATGCACCTGCTGCACCCGTGACGTCGGCCATGGCCGCCACGACCGCCATCGACCCTGCCACCTGCTGCCCCTCATGCAAAGAAGGCAAGGCCTGCGAATGCAAGGGCGATACCTGCGAACTGCACGATCACCCAGCCGAGGACATACCCGAGCTCAAAGGCGTGGTGGGCGAGAAGTTGCTCAAAACCCTGCCGCCGAGCGTCAAAACCGTTCGGCTCCACCCCAAAGCGGTCTTGACCCCTTTGGGTAAAGAAGCCCTGCGCAAGCGTGGCATCACCATTGAACAAGGAGCAAAGACATGAAAACAGGAACCGTGATCGGCCGCATCGTGGCCAGCAAACGCCTGCCCGAGTTGCCCGCTGGGGCATTGCTGGAGGTGCAACTGGACTACCCCAAAGACGTGGTG
>CAJBLW010000003.1 GCA_903953985.1 uncultured Burkholderiales bacterium | reverse complement strand
GGTGCATTTCCACCAGACTTGCAAGGATGCATTGACTCCGTTTGGCGAGGATTTGCACCCTCGCTTCAAGACCTGGTGTGATGACTATTTTTGCAACAAGCATCGCCGCGAGCAACGCTGTGTGGGCGGAATCTTCTTCGACGACTTTTCCGACTTGGGCATGGACCAGAGCTTTGCCATGCTGCAAAGTGTGGCCGATTCACTGCTGACGGCATACATGCCCATCGTGATGCGCCGCAAGGACACGCCTTATTGCGAGCGCGAACGCGATTTTCAGCTCTACCGCCGGGGCCGCTATGTCGAGTTCAACCTGGTCTGGGACCGGGGCACGCATTTCGGTTTGCAGTCCGGTGGCCGCACCGAATCGATCTTGCTGTCCATGCCGCCTGAAGTTCGCTGGTCTTATCAACGCGAGGATCCGCCGGAATCGCCTGAATCGCGTTTGCTCAGTCATTTTCTGGTTCCCAAGGACTGGGTTTGAACCTGCCGACTGCGATGCCAAATGCCATGGTTGGCATACAGCGCCTGGGTGTTTTTGGTGGAGCTTTTGATCCACCGCACCTGGCGCATGTGGCCTTGGTGGAGGCGGCCATCGTGCAGTTGCAACTCCAGCAAGTGCGTGTTTTACCCACGGGTGATGCTTGGCACAAACCGCGTCAGTTGTCTGATGCCGTCAACCGTGTGGCCATGACCCGACTGGCCTTTGCGAATTTGCCGCCCGTTGTGGTGGACGAGCGTGAAATCTGCCGATCCGGTCCCAGCTACACGGTGGATACCTTGCATGAACTGCAGGCCGAATACCCGAAGGCGCAGCTGTTTTTGCTCATTGGTGACGACCAGCGGCGGTCCTTGCCCTCCTGGCACCAAATTGGTGAAATCGGGCGCATCGCTATAATCTGCGCCGCAGGCCGTGATGTGGTCGTGCGTGCTTGGAACGAAGAATCAGGCACGGCACCCACAAGCCAACCCCTTTCTAACACGCTGCAAGCGCGCATTCGCACTCTGGACATGCCGTTGATGCCCCACAGTGCCACCGACATCCGTATGCTGGCGGCCACAGAGCAGGCCCTGACAGGCTTGGTTCCCCCCGCTGTTGAGCGCTATATTCACGAACACCACCTTTACAGGCCCCATTGATGACCGATAACGCAGCCAAAAAAGACATTCAAAAACTCCAGAGAACCATTGTGGACGCTCTGGAGGACGTCAAGGCCCAAGAGATTCAGGTGTTTGACACCGAGCACCTTTCCTCTTTGTTTGAGCGGGTCATCATTGCCTCGGGTACCTCCAACCGCCAGACCAAAGCCTTGGCCGCCAGCGTGCGTGACAAAGTGCGCAACGCCGGCTTTGGCAAACCCCGCATTGAGGGCGAAGACAACGGCGAGTGGATCATTGTCGATTGCGGCCCAGCCGTGGTGCACGTGATGCAGCCCACCATTCGCACTTATTACAACCTTGAAGAGATCTGGGGTGGAACACCGGTACGTCTGAAGTTTGGTGCACCCAAGCCCGAGGCGACAGCCGAAGTCAAAGGTCATATCAAGAATTCTGTGGCTAAAAAAGCCACCAGCAAAACCACCACGGCCAAGCCTGCTGCGAAAGCCAAGCCCGCCTTGAAGGCTCCGACCAAATCCAGTAAGCCTGCCACCAAAGCGGCGGCCAAACCAGCCGGTAAAACAGCATTAAAAGCGGCCACTAAAACCACTGCCAAGTCTGCAGTTAAATCGACCCCTAAAACGACCGCCAAGCCCGCGTCTAAAACGGCTACCAAGTCCGTGGTCAAACCCAGCAGCACCACCAGTAAACCCACCCTGAAAACGGTAGGCAAGCCCGCGGCAAAGTCTGCCGCCAAGCCGGCTGCCAAAAAGGCCCCAGCCCGCAAGCCGGTGCAAGCGGCCAGTCGCCGCAAAGCCGATTGATCCTGCATGAAGCTGCTGATCGTTGCGGTCGGCCTGCGCGTGCCTGACTGGGCGCAGACCGCTTGGGAGGATTACGCCAAACGGTTTCCGCCTGAGCTCAAGGTCGAGCTCAAGGCCGTGAAAACCGAGCCCCGAGGCTCCAAAACCCTGCCCAACCTGTACGCCGCAGAGCGCCAGCGCATAGAAGCGGCCATTCCGCGTGGCACCCGCATCGTGGTGCTCGACGAGCGCGGCACCTCTCTTACCACCCAGGCTCTGGCCACGCGCTTGACCAATTGGCAGCTCGGCGGTGACGATGTGGCCTTGGTCATCGGTGGCCCCGACGGGCTGGATCCCGAGTTTCGGCAAGCCGCTCACGAGCGCATTCGCTTGTCTGACCTGACTTTGCCCCACGCCATGGCGCGAGTGCTGCTGATTGAACAGCTCTACCGCGCTTGGTCAATCAACGCCAATCACCCCTACCACCGCGAATGAGCGACTTCATTTATCTCGCCTCTCAAAGCCCTCGGCGCAGCCAGCTCCTTGACCAGATCGGTGTGGCCCACAGGCTGCTGCTGGCCTCGCCTGAAGAGGACGCCGAGTCGCTGGAAGATGTGCGGGGTGCGGAAGCGCCTGCGCGTTATGTGGCACGGGTCACAGGCCTCAAACTCGATGCCGCGGTGCAGCGCTTGAAGCGCCAGGGCTTGCCTGCTGCGCCCGTGTTGTGCGCCGACACCACCGTGTGCCTGGGGCGCGAGATTTTGGGCAAGCCAGCAGACGAGTCCGATGCAAAGCGCATCTTGACGCGCCTAGCGGGCCAAAGCCACCGCGTGTTGACGGCCGTGGCGGTGCAAAAGGGGACCAAGCGGGTGTCGGCTGTGTCCGAGTCCTGGGTGCGCTTCGCGCCCATGACGCCCGCACAGATCAAGGTCTACGTGGCCTCAGGCGAGCCCTTGGGCAAAGCCGGTGCTTACGGGGTACAGGGCAGGGCGGCTGCCCATATTGAACAGATCCGGGGCAGTTATTCAGGCATCATGGGTTTGCCGCTGTTCGAGACCGCCGGTTTGCTGCGGTCCTTGGGCGTGCGCTGTTGAGTGTTCGCTCAAGCCAAGGCGCTTTTGGTGCTTTGTCGTTTTCTGAATTTATTCCTTTTCCCCATCTGATGCCCTCCATGCAACAAGATATTTTGGTCAATTGGTCGCCCCAGGAAACACGGGTCGCTGTGGTCGAATTTGGTGCGGTGCAAGAGCTGCATGTCGAGCGCACGCTGGAACGCGGTCTGGTGGGCAATGTGTACCTGGGCAAAGTGGCCCGTGTTCTGCCCGGCATGCAATCAGCCTTCATCGACATTGGCCTCGACAAAGCGGCTTTTTTGCATGTGGCCGATGTTTGGCAAAAACACGCCGAAGGCGAGGCGGCCTCAGCCCGCACCGGCCAGCCGTTGGTGCCGATTGAAAAGCAGGTATTCGAAGGCCGCGCCATCATGGTGCAGGTGATCAAGGACCCCATGGGCACCAAGGGTGCGCGCCTGTCCACCCAGATCAGCATTGCAGGCCGGCATCTGGTGTTTTTGCCGCAAGACGACCACATCGGGGTGTCGCAAAAAATACCGGCCGAGCAACGCGATGCGCTGCGCCAAAGGGTGCAGGCTTTGGTGGGACCGGCCGGGGGGGGCTTCATCTTGCGCACCAATGCCGAAGACTCGAGCGACGAAGAGTTGCAAGACGACATCGCCTACCTGCGCAAGACCTGGACGCGCATCAAGGAGGCCTCGCTGCGCCTGCCTCCTGCATCTGTGTTACACCAAGACCTGACGCTGTTGCAGCGCGTGTTGCGCGACTTGGTGGGGGAGGCCACGCAAAGTATCCGCATCGATTCGCAGGAGCAGTTTGCCAATCTGCAGGCCTTTGGCCAAGAGTTCATGCCCAAAGCGGCTGAACGGCTGCAGCTTTACAAGGGTGAGCGCCCGATTTTTGACCTGTATGCCATTGACGAAGAAATCGCCAAGGCGTTGGGCCGGCGGGTGGAACTCAAATCGGGCGGCTACCTGATCATTGACCAAACCGAGGCGCTGACCACGGTGGATGTGAACACGGGCGGTTATGTCGGTGCGCGCAACTTTGAAGACACCATTTTTAAAACCAATTTGGAGGCAGCTCAGGCCATTGCCCGGCAACTGCGCCTGCGCAACTTGGGCGGGATCATCATTGCCGACTTCATCGACATGGCCCGCCCCGAGCACCAGGAGTCTGTGCTGACCGAGTTCCGCAAACAGCTGTCGCGTGACCGCGTCAAAACCATGGCAGGGGGCTTTTCGTCATTGGGGTTGCTGGAAATGACGCGCAAACGCACCCGCGAATCCTTGGCCCACATGCTGTGTGAACCCTGCCCAAGTTGCCAGGGTAAGGGCATCGTCAAGACGCCGCGCTCGGTGGTGTACGACATCTTGCGCGAGATCCTGCGCGAAGCGCGTCAGTTCAACCCGCGTGAGTTCCGCATCGTGGCCACCTCGGGGGTCATAGACTTGTTGCTGGACGAAGAAAGCCAGCACTTGGCGGGCTTGTCGGACTTCATTGCCAAGCCCATTTCACTCCAAGTCGAGGCCGCCTTGGGGCCTGAGCAATACGACATCGTGCTGCTCTGAAGCCGCTCAGGCCTGCAGTTCAGGAGCCCATTCGCCTCGGTGGTGCAGTCGCGCATAAGCGCCACCCCGTGCCAGCAACTCGGCGGGTGCACCTTGTTCGACAATGTGGCCGCGCTCCATCACGATAACCCGGTCGGCATGCTCGATGGTGGACAGTCGGTGCGCCACGATCAAGGTCGTGCGGCCCTGCATCAGTTTTTGCAGGGCGTCCTGCACCAGTCGTTCGGATTCGTTGTCAAGTGCCGAGGTGGCCTCGTCCAGAATCAAAATGGGGGCATCCTTGTACAAGGCACGTGCAATCGCCAGGCGCTGGCGCTGCCCTCCTGAAAGTTGGTTGGCGTTGTGGCCCAAATCGGTGTCCATGCCTTGGGGCAAGGTTTCCACATGGGACCACAAATTCGCCGCTTCCAGGCATTGGCGCACTTTATCTCGGTCGGGCGTGTGGCCCAAGCTCACATTGGCTGCCAAGCTGTCGTTGAACATCACCACATCTTGACTGACCATGGCCAGTTGGCTGCGCAAGCTGTCCAGCTGCCACAGTGGCAGGGGCACGCCATCGAGCAGCACCAGACCACTGGTCGGGCTCAAAAAGCGCGGCAACAGTTGGATCAGGGTGGTTTTGCCTGCCCCCGACGTGCCCACTAGGGCCACTGTTTCGCCGGGCGCCACGCTCAGATGGATGTTCGCCAATGCGGGCGCACCGTCCGGGTTGAACTGAACGGACACGTCCTGCCACTCCAGGGCGCCGTTTGCCCGCTGCGTTTCGTGCTGGCCTTGGCTTTCTTCTGGCGCGTCGTGCATCAGGGCCAAACCACGTTCCAGCGCGGCCAGTCCCCGCGTGATGGGGTTGGCCACATCGGCCAAACGTTTGATGGGTGCGATCAGCATCAACATGGCCGTGATGAAGGCCACAAAACTGCCCACCGTGGTTCCCGATGCGGCTTCACGACTCTGCACCAGCGCGATCACTAACACCAAGGACAGGGCAATGGCTGCCATGATTTGCGTCAGCGGTGTCATGGCGGCCGAGGCTACCGTGGACTTGAGAGCCAAGCGCCGCAGTCGCTGCCCCAGCGCATTGAAGCGCCCCATTTGTTGCGCCTGGGCCCCATGCAGGCGCACCATACGGTGGGCCAGCACGTTTTCTTCTACCACATAGGCCAGATCGTCGGTAGCTTTCTGGCTTTCCTTGGTTAGTCCATACAAGCGGCGAGACAGCACTTTCATGATCCAGCTCAGGCCGGGAGCCACAGTGAATACCACCAACGTGAGCTGCCAGTTCAGCCACATCAAATAGCCAATGAGAGCCAGCAGGGTGAAGCCGTCGCGGGTCAAGCCGATCAAAGCCGACACCAGCTGCGATGCACCAATTTGCACTTCGTACACCACCGTGTTGGACAACGCGCTGGCAGACTGGCGATTGAAAAGCGACAAATCGGCCCGCACCAGTTTGGCAAACAAGTCCCCGCGCAGTTTTTCCATGCCGTCATTGGTTACACGCGCCAGCGCGTATTGCGCCACAAAGTGCGCCAGACCACGCAGGCCAAAAAGGCCAATGACCACCAGTGGAATGGACCACAGGGGCAAACTGTTTTCGGCGAAGCCGTTGTCCAGCAAAGGCTGGAAGAGGGCGGGAATCAGGGGTTCGGTCAGGGCGGCGACCAAAGTGGCCCCAATGGCCAGCATCCAGACGCTGCGTTGGCGCCAAAAATAGGGTTTCAGGCGCAACAAACGCTGGGCAATGCCAGGCTGTGGGGTGATGCCCGTGGGCGGTGTGGGGACGGTTTGGGCTTCTGACATGTATTTTGCTATTTTAAGAGGACGGTCCGCCGCCATGTGCTCTGCAACGCAGTCTTTGGCACTTGAGTGCGGACATTGGTCCAAAAAAAGAGGTCTTCAGGGTGTACGATTGATGCTTTGATTCGTAACGCACTGCTGTAGATGCACATGAACCTGTTTTGCACACCTGTCCGCCGTCTGGGTTCGCTGTTGATCTGGCTCTGGATGTTGTCAGCCGCCAGCAGCGCGCTGGCGCAGTTCCGTGTCGAAGTCACGGGCGTGGGCCTGACACAATTGCCCGTGCTGGTGTCGCCTTTCAAGGGCGAAGCCCAGGCCGGCCAGAAGCTGTCCCAGATCGTGCAAGCCGACTTGGCCCGCAGCGGCCAGTTCAAGCCCTTGCCGTCGGAAAGTTTGGCACTTGACGAAATGAGCCGGCCAGACTGGCCGGCCCTGCGCCCATTGTCAGCCGAGGCCCTGGTCGCGGGATCGGTCACGCGCCTGGCCAACGGCCGCTTCGACGTGCGGGCTCGCTTGTGGGACGCGGTGAAGGGACAGGAAAAGTCCGATTTCAAGGACAACGTCACCGCTGCTGATTTGCGTTTGTCGGCCCACCGTGTGTCCGACTGGGTGTACCAGCAGTTGACGGGCACCCCTGGTGTGTTCACCTCGCGCATCAGCTATGTCACCAAATCCAGTGGCCGCTACAACCTGTGGATTGCCGATTCCGATGGTGAGGGCGCACGTTCTGCGCTCAGCAGTCCAGAACCCATCATCTCCCCCTCATGGTCGCCCACGGGCACCCAACTGGCCTACGTGTCTTTTGAGTCACGCAAGCCGGTGGTCTATGTGCACGAGTTGGCCAGTGGTCAGCGCAGGGCGGTGGCCAATTTCAAAGGCTCTAACAGCGCACCGGCATGGGCCCCTGACGGCCGTTCGATTGTGGCCACGCTTAGCCGTGATGGTGGCTCGCAGCTCTACCGGGTGCCCTTGCAAGGTGGGGAGCCCCAGCGCCTGACTTCGGGCAACATCAACACCGAACCGGCGTTTTCGCCGGATGGCAATACTTTGTACTTTGTCAGCGACCGGGGCGGTAACCCCCAAATCTACAAAATGCCTGCACAAGGCGGCCCTGCCGACCGGGTGACTTTTTCGGGTAACTACAACATCTCGCCTGCCATTAGCCCCGATGGTCGGTGGCTGGCCTATGTCTCTCGCATGCCTGGCGGTTTTCGCTTGCACCTGATGGAGTTGGCCACAGGTCAGGCCACAGCTTTGACGGACACCAACGCAGATGAGCGCCCAAGTTTTGCCGCCAACAGCCGTTTGCTGGTGTACGCCACGCAACAAGGCGGTGAAGCCTTGATGACGACCACACTGGATGGGCGCATCAAAGCCCGCTTGGCTGTGCAAGGAGGCGACATCCGTGAGCCGCATTGGGGTCCGGTACGCCCGTGATTTCTGAACGTAAAATTTGTTTTTATCCATGAGGTTCAATATGAAAAAGCATTTCTGGTCGGTGTTGATGGTCTCGGTGGCCCTGGCGGGCTGTGCCTCAGGCGTCAAACTCGATGATGTGCCTGTGGAAGATAAATCGGCCAAACCGATCGGCGTGGGCGTTCAAGGCATTGGTGTTGGGCAAGGCGGCGCTCAAACAACCAGCGTAGCGCCTGTGTCTGTCGGTCAAACTGTGGCAGGACAAGGCCCTGTCGGCATTGCCCATGTGGTGTTTTTTGACTACGACAGCTTTGTTCTTCGCCCAGAAGCCCGACCCGTGATCGCTTCGCATGCCCAGTTCTTACAAGCCAATAAGCAGCGCAAAGCCAATCTGGAAGGCCACACCGATGACCGTGGTGGCCGTGAATACAACCTGGCCTTGGGCCAGAAACGCGCCGATGCGGTGCGCCAGGCACTGAGCTTGCTTGGAGTCCCCGAATCACAACTCGAAGCCGTGAGCTTTGGCAAGGAAAAGCCCTTGGCCTCTGGAGGCACGGAGGCTGATCAGGCGCAAAACCGCCGCGTTGAAATCCGTTATTGAGGCCTGTCATGCAACACGTTCGATCGGTCTGGCGAACTGCCGTCATGGCGATGACCCTTGTCTTGATGGGCTTGTCCAGCCCAGCGCAAGCGGCTTTGTTTGGCGGAGACGATGAAGCGCGTCGGGCCATACTTGATTTGCGCCAGCGGTTGGAGCAATCCCAAAACCTCACCCGCGCCTTGATCGAGCAAAACGCCCAGTCGCAAAGTCAAACTCAAAACCAGGCCATTGCCCAGCTGCGCAGTGCACTGCTGGATTTGCAAGGCCAAATCGACCGCCTCAAATCGGAACTGGCGCAAAGCTTGGGCGCACAAGAGCGATTGGCGCGCGACCTGACTGAATTGCAGTTGCGTCAAAAAGACGTGCTCATCACTGTCGACGACCGCTTGCGCCGCTTCGAGCCCGTACCCGCCACCATCGATGGCCGCGAGGTGATGGTTGACCCTGCTGAAAAAGCCGACCATGACAAGGCCATGGCGCTGTTTCGCCAGGCCGACTTCGCTGCTGCCCAAGGTGCACTGGAATCGTTTGTATTGCGTCACGGGGCCAGCGCTTATGTGCCCTCGGCCCTGTTCTGGCTGGGCAACGCTCAGTACGCCAACAAGGCTTACAAAGAATCGATGGCGAATTTCCAAAAACTGCTGAGAATGGCGCCGAATCACCCGCGTGCGGCCGAGTCCATGCTGGCCATCTCCAATATTCACATTGAACTCAAGGACATGATGGCGGCGCGTAAAACTCTGGAGGAGTTGATTGCAACCTATCCCCAGGCCGAAACGGCTGGCATCGCCCGCGAGCGCCTGAGCCGCCTGCGCTGACATCGGATGGTTTTGTTTACTGCGGATGAAGTCCAGCATTTGGTCTACCAAGTTCAGGGGGCCAGCTTCGCCTTATCGCTGATGGCGGGTGTGTTGGTCCATCGGGGGCACTTTTGCACCATGGGGGCCATCAGCGATTGGGTGTTGATGCGCGACGCCACCCGCTTGCGCCAATGGGCACTGGCTGTGTCGGTGGCCACGGCCGGTTTCGGCTTGATGGCTTGGCTCGGCTGGATCAGTCCTCTGAGCACCATTTACGCCTCTTCTCAATTGACCTGGCTGTCGGCGCTTTTGGGTGGCGCTGTGTTCGGTATCGGCATGGTGCTGGCGTCGGGCTGTAGCAGCAAATCCTTGGTTCGCCTGGCGGCGGGCAACCTCAAATCCCTGGTGGTTTTGCTGGCCATGGCGGTCTCGGCGCTGGCGGCTATGCGCGGTTTAACGGCGGTGTGGCGTGTGCACGGGCTGGACACGGTGGCCATTGATTTGCCGTTTGGCCCTTTTGTTGGGCAGTGGTTGTCTGTTTTTTGGGCGGTGGACTTGCGCACGGGTCTTGGCATCAGCGCGGCGCTGGTGTCCTTGCTCTTGCTGGGGTGGGTCGTCAAAGATCGCCGTTTCCACACGGTGTTCAACTGGGTCACGGGCGCAGGTCTTGGCTTTCTGGTGGTGGCACTGTGGTGGGTCAGTGGTGTACTGGGTTTTGTGCCTGAACACCCGGAAACCCTGGAGCCGGTGTTCCTTGCCACCCACAGCGGCCGCATGGAAGCGTTCAGCTTCACGGCCCCTGTTGGCTATTGGCTCGATGCCCTGCTTTATTACAGCGACGGCAGCAAACGGCTGACCTTGGGCATGGTCACCGTGGTCGGTGTTTTGGTGGGTGCTTGCCTGAGCGCAGTGCAGCAAGGCAACTTTCGTTGGGAGAGCTTCACCCACCGAGCCGATCTGGTGCGTCATTTGGTGGGTGGCGCGCTCATGGGCACAGGCGGCATGTTGGCCCTAGGGTGCACCCTGGGTCAAGGCCTGAGCGGGCTGTCAACCTTGAGCCTGGGCAGCCTGCTGTCGGTGCTGGGCATCTTTGCAGGGGCATGGGCAACTTTGCATTGGCAAATCCGTCAGGCTTGAGCCTTCTCAGACGCGCCTCGCCTTGGTTTCATTTTTTGCAAGACCAATCCATGAGCGAGATGCCACAGTTGGAAACAGACGACGACAACACGCGCCGTTTCGGTGGTCTTCAACGCCTGTATGGCGTGGCAGGTGCGCAGCGCATCCGGCACGCGCATGTCGTGGTGGTGGGGATCGGTGGCGTGGGCTCTTGGGTGGCAGAAGCCCTGGCCCGCAGCGGCGTGGCGCGTTTGACCCTGATCGACATGGACCACATTTCAGAGTCCAATATCAACCGACAAATCCACGCGCTCAGCAACACCACTGGCCAATCCAAAGTGCAGGCCATGCAAGAACGCATTGCTCTGATTCACCCGCAATGCCAAGTCGATGCAGTGGACGATTTTGTGAGCCCTGAGAATTGGCCTGCGTTGTTGCCCTGCATGCCCAATGCCCTGATTGATGCCTGTGACCAAGTCAAGGCCAAAGTGAGCTTGGCGCAATGGGCACTGAGTGAAGGCGTGGGCTTTATCACTGTGGGGGCCGCTGGCGGCAAACGCCAAGCGCACAAGGTCGATGTGGATGACCTGTCGCGCATCACCCACGACCCTTTGCTGGCGCAGTTGAGATACCGGTTGCGCAAACACCATGGTGCCGCTAGGGGCGACAAACGCATCGGCGTTCAGGGTGTCTTTAGCCGCGAAGCTGTGGCCCCTCCCGATGCTTCGTGCGCCCTAGAAAGCGACGGCTCGCTCAACTGCCACGGCTACGGATCGGTGGTCAGTGTGACTGCCACCTTTGGCATGTGTGCGGCTTCAGAAATATTGAATTTTTTAGCGACCACCTCTGAGGGGGTGAGAAAATGACGCTATAATTTGAGACTTGCCTAAGTGCATCGCTCTTAGACAAAGGGACCATAGCTCAGTTGGTAGAGCAGCGGACTTTTAATCCGTTTGTCGTGGGTTCGACCCCCGCTGGTCCCACCAAATTGAAAAGCACTTTGTACTTCGGTTCAAAGTGCTTTTTTCATGCCCGATTGATTTCCACGCAGCCAGCTCATCTGGTTGAATGAGCCAAGTCTTGGGTGCAAAGCATCGCGTGATGAAATAAATGCAGGACGGGCAAGGTCCTGCACTTGGGGTTTCATCTTCGACAGTTTATAGCGCGGTCGATGTGGCTTCTTCTAACAAAGAAGTTATCGTCAGCCAGCGCTCCTCCAAGATCGCTACTTCGTCTGACAAGGCTTTGAGACGGCGGCCCGCGTCCGCCATTTCGGCGGGTGATACAGGGGTGGTCAGGAGCGCCTCCAATTGGTTTTTCTCGACTTCGATGCTGGCCATGCGCTCCTCGTTTTGTTCCAGCTCGCGCTTGAGTGGGCGGGTTTGTGCGGCCAGTTGCTGGCGTTTTTGGGCGTCGAGTTTGCGCTGCTCGGCACTGTTCAGTGCGCTTGTGCTGGTCTGTGTGACGGCCCAGCTTGATCCTTTGACTGCAACGACCGATGCTGGCGAAGGCGCAGGTGCAGCACTCGAAGGGCTTTGATCGTTGTGCGCCGCGGTGGCGTTTGCCGCTGGAGCCGGCGCCAGTGTCGGTGCCGCAGCTGCGGTGACCACAGCATCACGGGCTGAATTTTTGGCTTCTTCGCGCAACCGTTTGGACTCTTCCAGCAGGTACTTCTGGTAGTCGTCCAGATCGCCGTCAAACGGTTCAACTTTGCCGCGGCCCACCATCCAGAACTCGTCACACACCGCGCGCAGCAAGGCGCGGTCGTGGCTGACCAGCATCACTGTGCCTTCAAACTCGTTGAGAGCCATGGACAGCGCCTCGCGGGTTGCCAGATCCAGGTGGTTGGTAGGCTCATCCAGCAGCAGCAGGTTGGGCCGTTGCCACACAATCATGCACAACACCAGGCGGGCCTTCTCGCCACCGCTCATGCTGCCCACAGCCTGTTTGACCATGTCGCCGCCAAAGTTGAACGTGCCCAGGAAGCTGCGCAAGTCCTGCTCGCGGGTGGCCTGGCCAGCGATTTTTCCGAGTGCGGTCAGTTCTTTCACCAGCCGGATCATGTGCTCCAGCGGCGTATCGGCGGGGCGCAGCACGTCGAGTTCCTGCTGGGCAAAGTAGCCAATGTTGAGGCCTTTGCCTTCGGTGATTTCGCCACCGATGGCCGCCAGGTCACGCGCCACGGTCTTCACCAGGGTTGATTTGCCCTGGCCGTTGGCGCCCAAAATGCCGATGCGCTGACCGGCCAGCACCGATTTGCTGACATTGCGCACGATGATGGTGTGCGGTGTGCCCTCTGGCGCATCTTCGGGCGGCGGGTAGCCAAAGCTGACGCCACTCATCGACAGCATGGGGTTGGGCAGATTGGCCGGCTCCTTGAACTCGAATGTGAAATCGGCCTCGCTGAGCAACGGCGCAATCTTTTCCATCCGGTCCAGTGCCTTGACCCGGCTTTGGGCCTGTTTGGCTTTGCTGGCTTTGGCCTTGAAGCGGGCGATGAATTTTTGCAGGTGGGCAATCTTGTCCTGCTGCTTGGAAAAGGCGTTTTGCTGCAGTTCCATTTGCTCGGCGCGCATGTCCTCAAACTTGCTGTAGTTGCCGCCGTAGCGCACCAACTTGCCGGCGTCGATGTGCAGCGTGACGTTGGTCACCGCATCCAGAAATTCGCGGTCATGGCTGATGACGACCATCGTTCCTTCGTATTTTTTGAGCCAGGCTTCCAGCCAGACCAGTGCATCCAGGTCCAGGTGGTTGGTGGGCTCATCGAGCAGCAGCAGGTCCGGCTTGCTCAGCAGCAGCTTGCACAGCGCCACCCGGCGGCGTTCACCGCCGGAGAGGTGCGTCACCGGCTCATCGGGCGGCTGGCAGCGCAGCGCGTCCATCGCCTGCTC
>CAJBLW010000002.1 GCA_903953985.1 uncultured Burkholderiales bacterium | reverse complement strand
TGGCCGAGGTGGTGTTTGCCATGTCGCTCATGTGTTCAGAGTTGTTCGGGGGCGAGGCGGGCGTCTCGGGCAACCGGGTGGCGGGTGAAGCCTTTTTCGGCCTCACCTACGGCCCGCAGATTCAGGTCTACTACCTGATCGCCATTTACACCTTTGTCTGTGTGGCGCTCATGTACGCCTTCACGCAAACCCCTCTGGGCCGCATCCTGAACGCGGTGCGAGATAACCCCGAGCGGGTCGAATTCATTGGTTATAACCCCCAGCGTGTGCGATATACGGCCTTTATCATCGCGGGTTTTTTTGCGGGTATTGCCGGGGGCCTGGGGGCACTGAATTTTGAGATCGTCACCGCCGAGGTGGTGGGCGCGGCGCGCTCGGGAGGCTATTTGCTTTTCACCTTCCTGGGCGGGGCAACCTTCTTCTTTGGCCCCATCATCGGCGCGGTACTGATGATCATCGCCTTTGTGCTGTTGTCCGAGCTGACCAAAGCTTGGTTGTTGTACTTGGGCCTGGTGTTCTTGTTCATGGTCATGTACGCACCAGGGGGCATTGCCAGCCTGATCATGATGAACCTGCGGGTGGCCAAGTTCGGCAAGTTGCGCCAGATCTGGACCAGTTACTTGGCGTTGGGCCTGACGGCCATCGTCATGCTGGCGGGGGCGGGTGCCATGATCGAGATGGTCTACCACCTGCAACTCAATTCAGCGCTGGGCGAGACCGTCAAATTCATGGGCGCCACCCTCAACGCCAAGAGCCTGGACAGCTGGTTCGGCTCGGCTTTTGTGATGCTCACGGGCCTGGGCTTGTTCGACCTGGCCCGCAGGCAGTTCGCCCGCGACTGGGGCGTGATCCAGACCCATATCGAAAAAGAAATCAAGCGAAGGGAAACGGCCTTATGAGTTACGCCTTAGAACTCAGGGACGTGCGCAAGAACTTTGGCAAGACCGAAATCATCCGTGGCGTGAATTTGGCCGTCAATGCAGGGGAGCGTGTGGCCGTGATTGGTCCCAACGGCGCGGGCAAGTCCACGCTCTTTAACCTGATCAGTGGTCGTTTTGGCCCCACCAGTGGCGATATATTGCTCGCTGGCCAGGCCATTCAAAACAAGACGCCTTACGAGATCAACCGCATGGGGCTCTCGCGCAGCTTCCAGATCACCAACATCTTTCCCAAGCTCAGCGTGTTTGAAAATCTGCGCTGCGCGGTGCTCTGGAGCCTGGGCTACAAGTACAGCTTTTGGAAGTTCCTGTCGGGCCTGAAAGACGCCAATGAGCGCACCGACGAACTTTTGGACATGATCCATCTGGATAAAAAACGCGACGTGCTGGCGGTCAACCTGACCTATGCAGAGCAGCGGGCGCTGGAAATCGGTGTGACCATCGCGGGAGGCGCGGATGTGATCTTGCTGGATGAGCCCACGGCCGGCATGAGCAAGAGCGAGACCTCGCGTTTCATCCAGCTCATCAAGGACGTCACCGTGGGCAAAACCCTGCTCACGGTGGAGCACGACATGGGCGTGGTGTTTGGCCTGGCCGACAAAATTGCAGTGGTGGTGTACGGCGAAGTCATCGCCTTTGACTCCCCTGAGGCCGTGCGGGCCAATGCCAAAGTGCAGGAGGCTTATTTGGGCTCTCCAGTCGCAGACAACCAAGCAGAAGGCCACTGATGTTGCTGATCGACAACCTTCATGCCTTTTACGGCAAAAGCCACGTGTTGCATGGCGTCAATTTTGAGGTGGGCCAGGGCGAGATCGTAGCCTTGCTTGGGCGCAACGGCTCAGGCCGCTCTACGACCGCCAAGGCCATCATGGGTCTGGTCGAGTGCGAAGGCCGCATCGTCTGGAAAGGCCAACCCATTCAGGGCAAAAAAGCCTATGAAATCGCCCACCTGGGGTTGGGTTACGTCCCCGAGAACCGTGAGATTTTCCCCAAGCTGACGGTGAGCCAAAACCTGCAATTGGGGCAAAAACGAAATGGGCAAAACGGTCGTTGGTCGTTTGACGACATGTTCGCCATGTTTCCCCGACTGAAAGAACGCGAACACAATGAAGCTGGGGTGCTCTCTGGCGGTGAGCAGCAAATGCTCACGCTGTGCCGCACCCTGATGGGTGACCCTGACCTGATCATCATCGATGAACCCACCGAGGGACTGGCGCCCAAAATTGTCGAGCTTGTCGGCCAATTTCTTTTCAGCCTCAAAGCCAAGGGGGTATCGGTGTTGTTGATCGAGCAAAAATTGACGATTGCCATGAGCATTTCGGACCGTGCCTTGGTCATGGGCCATGGCGCCATCGTGTTCCAGGGCACTCCCGACGAACTGAGAGCCAACACCTACATTCGCAAGGAATGGCTGGAGGTTTGATTCGACCTTTGCCCCGTCTCTGGTGCGACAAAATATTGCCGTTCAGGGGTTTTTTATGTCTACAATGCTCAAAAACGAACGGTCGTTCTTTTTTAATTATTCACTTAAAGGAAGTCCAGCATGACAGCTGAATACAAAGTGCATGGCGATGTCGCGGTCATCACAATGATGAATCCGCCCGTCAACGGTTTGGGTCTGTCCACCCGAGTCGGCATCACCGATGGGCTGGACAAAGCCAACAATGACGCTGCCGTCAAAGCCATCGTCATCACGGGTGGCGGCAAAGCTTTTTCGGGCGGTGCAGACATCCGAGAGTTTGGCTCGCCCAAGGCGACGCAGGAACCCAATTTGCTGAGCGTGATCCGATCTTGTGAAAATTCGGCCAAGCCGGTTGTAGCAGCCATCCATTCTGTTGCCATGGGCGGCGGGCTGGAACTGGCCCTGGGTTGCCACTACCGCATTGCAGCGCCTGGCACCTCCATTGCCTTGCCCGAAGTCAAGTTGGGCCTCATCCCTGGCGCGGGCGGCACACAGCGGCTGCCTCGCGTGATTGGCGTGGAAGCGGCTCTCAACATGATCGTCAGCGGCGAAGCCATCAAGAGCGACATGCTGGCCATGCTGCCTGGCCAAAAGCTGTTTGATGCCATGGCCCAATCGGCTGAGAGCCTGGCTGAAGAAGCTTTCGCCATGGCCCGCAAAGTGGCTGCATCCCACGCAGACGGCGCGCCCTTGCCGTTGGTGCGCAACCTGCCTTGCAAGCACCCGCAAGGCGATGCGTACTTCCAGTTCACCCGCAACATGGTCAAAGGCATGGCGAAAAACCTGCCTGCGCCACTCAAGTGCGTGGACGCAGTGGAAGCGGCCACCAAGAAGAAATTCGAAGATGGCATGGTTTTGGAACGTGAAATTTTCACCAACCTGATGTTCACCCCCGAAAGTCGCGCATTGCGCCACATCTTCATCGCCGACCGTGCGGCGTCCAAGATTCCGGACGTGCCTGCGGACACGCCCATGCGCGCCATCCAGTCGATTGCTGTCATCGGTGCAGGCACCATGGGCGGCGGCATCTCGATGAACTTCTTGAACGCGGGCATCCCGGTGAAGATGCTCGAAATGAAGCAGGACGCGCTCGACCGTGGCGTGGCCACGATCCGCAAGAACTACGAAGCCCAAGTCAAAAAAGGCAAGCTCAAGCAAGAGAAATACGACGAGCGCATGGCGCTGTTGTCAACCACCCTGAGCTACGACGACATTGGCCAAGCTGATCTGGTGATTGAAGCGGTGTTTGAAGAGATGGGCGTGAAAGAAGCCGTCTTCAAGAAGCTCGACGAAGTGATGAAACCCGGTGCGATTTTGGCCTCCAACACCTCAACATTGGATGTGAACCAGATCGCCAGCTTCACCAAGCGCCCACAAGACGTGATTGGCATGCACTTCTTCAGCCCCGCCAACGTCATGAAGCTGCTCGAAGTGGTGCGCGGCGCCCAGACCGGCAAAGACGTGCTTGCCACCGTGATGGCCATTGGCAAGAAAATCAAGAAAACATCGGTGGTATCGGGCGTGTGCGATGGTTTCATCGGCAACCGGATGATCGAGCAGTACAGCCGCCAGGCTGGCTTTTTGATCGAAGAAGGCTGCACCCCTGCCCAAGTGGACAAAGCCGTTGAGAAATTCGGCTTTGCCATGGGCCCGTTCCGAATGGGCGACTTGGCTGGCAACGACATTGGTTGGGCGATTCGCAAGCGCCGCTACACCGAAAAGCCAGACCTCAAGTACAGCAAAACCGCTGACTTGCTGTGTGAAATGGGGCGTTATGGGCAAAAGACTGGCGCAGGCTGGTACGACTACCAAACCGGCAAACGCGACGCGATTCCCAGCGCCGTGGTGGTCGAGATGATCGAAAAACACCGCGCCGCTTTGGGCATCACGCCGAGGAAAATTTCAGATGAAGAAATTGTGCAACGCCTTGTTTATTCATTGGTCAACGAGGCTTGCCACATCCTGGAAGAAGGCATAGCCAGCAAAGCCAGCGACATCGACATGGTCTACATCACAGGTTATGGCTTCCCATTTTGGCGCGGTGGCCCGATGAACTACGCCGATACGATTGGACTGTTTAACGTGGCCGAAGCCATGAAGCGCTTTGCCAAAAACCCGCTCGACGACGCCCAATTCTGGCAACCCGCACCGCTGTTGCAGCGTCTGGCGGCCGAAGGCAAAACATTCAACTGAGCGTTCAACGTTGTGTGTTTGGAGTTCAGCTTAATAAAACCAGTTCACTGCTCGCTCAACGACTAACACTCAACGCTCAACGAGCCAAACCAAGGATTCAAAAATGACCAACGCCGTTATCGTATCTACAGCACGCACCCCTTTGGCCAAGAGCTGGAAGGGCGCTTTCAACATGACCCACGGGGCCACCCTGGGTGGCCACGCGGTGCAACACGCCGTCGCCCGCGCCGGCATTGATGCCGCCGAAGTGGAAGACGTGATCATGGGCTGCGCCACGCCAGAAGGGGCCACGGGTGCCAACATCGCCCGCCAAGTCGCGCTCAAGGCCGGGTTGCCCATTTCGGTCTCTGGCATGACCGTGAACCGTTTTTGCTCGTCAGGTCTGCAAACGATCGCGCTCGCAGCGCAACGCATCATCGCGGGCGAAGGTCAGGTGTATGTGGCTGGCGGTGTGGAGAGCATTTCTTGCGTACAGCAAGAGATGAACACCCACATGCTGCAGGACTTGGCTCTGGCCAAGATGAAGCCCGAGATCTACTGGAATATGCTGCAAACCGCCGAGCAAGTCGCCAAGCGCTACAAAATCGGTCGCGATGTGATGGACGCCTATGGCGCGGCAAGCCAACAAAAGGCCTGCGCCGCGCAGGCTGCAGGTTTGTTCAACGACGAAATCGCCCCCATCACCGTCACGCAAGGCGTGATCGACAAGGTCATAGGCATGACCACCAAGCAAGTGACCGTGAGCGCCGACGAAGGTCTGCGCGAAGGCACCACAGTGGAGGCCATCAGCGGCCTGCGCTCTGCGCTGCCCGGTGGTTTGGTCACGGCCGGTAACGCCAGCCAGTTTTCGGACGGCGCAGGCGCTTGCGTGTTGATGGACGAAAAATTGGCCGAGCAACGCGGCCTCAAGCCCCTGGGCCGTTTCCTGGGCTTTGCTGTAGCCGGTTGCGAGCCCGACGAGATGGGCATTGGACCCGTGTATGCCGTGCCCAAGGCGCTGGCGCGTCTGGGCCTCACTGTGCAAGACATTGACCTGTGGGAACTGAACGAAGCGTTTGCCGTGCAGGTGCTGTACTGCCGCGACAAGCTGGGGATTCCTGCCGACCGTTTGAACGTGAACGGCGGCGCGATCGCGGTGGGCCACCCCTACGGTGTGTCAGGCCAACGCCTGACGGGCCACGCCTTGATCGAAGGCAAACGCCGTGGTGCCAAGCGTGTGGCGGTGACCATGTGCATTGGCGGCGGTATGGGCGCATGCGGTATTTTTGAAGTGCTGTGATCTCGAATCGCATGTGCTGTCACTTGGATGGCTGACGTGAATCAGGGCAGAAGGCAAGATGCCTTCTGCCCTTTTTTTAATGCGGGAGCCCCCTGCGGTCAATGCCAAGCGAGCATTGGATCTCTCCCACAAGTATTGACCTGAAGAAAGCTCGCTGCCATGAGTTTGCGCCCCACCGTTGATTTTTTGCTGCACGACTGGCTCAAGGTCGACACCTTGCAAAGCCGCGAACGCTTTGCCGACCATTCACGCGAAACTTTTGATGCGGTGCTGGACACCTGCGAGCGTATTGCGAGGGAAAAATACGCCCCGTTCAACCGCCTGGTGGACACGCAAGAGCCGCACTTTGATGGCGAAAAAGTCATCTTGCCGCAGGCTACACATGACGCCTACAAGGCCTATGCCGAATCGGGCATGTTGAGCGCCGCGCAAGACTATGAATTTGGTGGTATGCAACTGCCCTACACGGTAGAGGCGGCAGCCAACGCCTTTTTTGCCATGGCCTCGGTCAGCATCGGCTCGGGCATGCTCACCAGTGGCAACGCCAATTTGCTGATGGTGCATGGCACCGATTTGCAAAAGCAGGTGTTTGCCGCCAACGAATTCAATGGGCGCTTTTCGGGAACCATGTGCTTGAGCGAACCGCAAGCCGGCTCCTCGCTGAGCGATGTGACGACCCGCGCCACGCCCGATGGTGAAGGCTTTGATGCCGATGCATTGGGGCCACGCTACCGGCTCAAGGGCAACAAGATGTGGATTTCGTCAGGCGAACACGAGTTGAGTGAAAACATCATCCACTTGGTGCTGGCCAAAATTCCCGATGCCAGTGGTCAATTGGTGCCGGGTGTCAAAGGCATCTCGTTGTTCATCGTGCCCAAAAAGATGGTCGGCAGCGATGGGCAACTTACCGGCGAGCGCAATGACGTGGCCCTTGCGGGCCTGAACCACAAGTGCGGCTGGCGCGGCACGACCAACACACTGCTCAACTTTGGCGAGGGTAAGTACCCAGTGCGCGGTGATTCCGGAGCCTTGGGTTATCTGGTGGGCAAGCCCGGTGAAGGCTTGCGCTGCATGTTCCACATGATGAACGAAGCGCGCATCGGCGTGGGCATGGCTGCCACCATGCTGGGCATGGCGGGTTACTACGCCAGCCTCGACTACGCCAAGAACCGCCCACAAGGCAGGCCGACAGGGGCAGGGGGCAAAGACGCCAGCCGCCCGCAGGTGCGCATCATTGAACACGCCGACATCAAGCGCATGCTGCTGGCCCAGAAGGCCTACAGCGAGGGCGCTTTGGCCCTGGCCTTGTACAGCGCCCGTTTGGTGGATGAACAGCACACCGGCACGCCTGAAGACGCCGATGTGGCCCGCTTGCTGCTTGAAGTGCTCACGCCCATCGTTAAAAGTTTCCCCAGCGAGTGGTGCCTGGAAGCCAACAGCCTGGCCATCCAGATCCATGGCGGCTATGGCTACACGCGTGACTTTCCGGTAGAGCAGTACTGGCGCGACAACCGTCTGAACATGATTCACGAAGGCACGCATGGCATCCAGGCCATGGACTTGCTCGGTCGCAAGGTTTTGATGGAAAACGGTCGAGGCTTGCAACTGCTGGCTGAACGCATGTTGGCCACGGCGTCTAATGCCGAGGGCAGTTGGGGCACTGAATCTGCGGCCTTGCGCGATGCTTTGAAGCAAGTGGGCCAAACCACTCAGCAAGCTTGGGATGGTGCCCAGCCTGCGCAAGCGCTGGCCAACGCAGTACCCTACTTGCAGGCCTTTGGTCACACCGTGATTGCCTGGATCTGGCTCGATGTCGCGACCCAACTTGAAGGCAATAACACCCCCGCCGCACAAGGACGCCGCGCCGCCTGCCGCTACTTTTTCCGATACGAAGTACCCAAGATCGGTGCTTGGCTCAGCGTGGTAGCCAGCCGTGACTCGACTTGCGCTGATTTGCCCGAGGAGGCATTTTGATGATCCGACACATCGTGATGTGGAACCTGCACGACCATGCAGAAGGTGCCGACAAGACCGCCAACCTCGAAAAAGCCAAAGCCCTGCTGCTGTCGTGTGCGCAAGTCGTGCCCGGCATCCTCAGCTTTGAAGTCGCCACTGCTTACCCCGGCATGGACTGCACGAATGATTTGGTGCTCCACATGCTGCTGGATGACGCGCAGGTGCTAGCGGCTTACCAGAATCACCCTGATCATCTGGCCATCAAACCCTTCATGAAAG
>CAJBLW010000001.1 GCA_903953985.1 uncultured Burkholderiales bacterium | reverse complement strand
TGGCTGGGCAGGGGGGCGCTACAACAAGCTGCTGCTGTTGGGCGGCATTTATGTGCTGCGCTCTTTCGGTCTGGCTTGGTATTTCCTGTCGGTGCCCACGCCTGAGAACACCTTGGTGTTTGCCGCCATCATGGGCTTTCTTTGGCTCGGCGTGGCTCCGTTGGTGACCGGTTTCATTGGCGAGACCTTTGGCTTGCGCTGGCAAGCCATGCTGGGCGGTGTCGCCTTCATGAGCCACCAGGTGGGCAGTTTTATGGGGGCTTTGGGGGGCGGCATGGTGTTTGACGCCATGGGTTCCTACAACCGGGCCTTGCAGGTAGGCGTGCTCGTGGGCCTGCTGGCGGGACTGGTGCAAATGGCCATGGCTTTCATGTCCAACATGCCGCCTGCCCAGCCCAAGCGGGTGGCCGGGCAACTGGGCATTTGAAACTTTCCGCACAGGCGCAGGGCCTTGGGTGGTGAGCGTCCTTGGAAGACCCGATCAACGCCCGCTTGGCACCATTCAATACAACACTTCTTTTTTGATCTGGATGCAGCCTGTCCCCGCTGGCATCAAAAACATCCGCATCGCGGGTCCACCATCGAGCATGGAGATCTTGCTCCCCAATGGCCCGAGAGGGCGCAGCTCTTTCAATACCTTGGCCAAAGGTACCGTTCAGCGCGCCTGTTCGGCGTACACTGCAAACATGTGGTGGCAAACCTTGATCCGATGCGCTCGTTTGGTCTTCGTCGCTTGTTTTGCGGGCTTGAGTTTGGGCGGTCAACTTGCACAAGCTCAGGACCTGTACAACGCCTGGCAGCATGCTCTAGAGCGGTCCAGGCTGGTCGAAATCAGCCAGAACCATCTCTTGTCCCGTCAGATGCTGAATGTGTCTATGGGAGGCTTTGAGCTGGCGGGAGGTCAGAGGGTTGGCTTTGATCGGTGGTACAAAACCTCATTGCAGGACACCCGAGTGAGCTGGATGACACCGATTGCGCCGGACTGGGGGGTCATCTGGGGTGTCAGCACCGGTGAGCGCGGCACCAAATACACGATTGATCCCAGCATGAAAATAGGCCTGGTCTTCAATGCGCCCATCGACCGCAAGAGCCGGCTCTCGGTCAAAGTGAGCACGGTGTTGGGCGGTCGTCTTCAGGAAAAACCATGCACCGCCGACTACGGTGCCATTGGCGGTGTTCAGTCGGTCAATTGCCGTCTCGCAGCTTCAGAGATGGCACCGGCGCAAACGCTGTCCTACCTGTTCAACAGTTTGCCTCCTGACCTTCACCAATTGAGCATCTCCTACCAAAAATCGTTTTGACAAGGCCCACCACCATGAAATTTCTTCAGACTTTGATTGCAGCATCGCTGCTGGGTTCAGCACTCTCATCGAGCGCACTGGCGCAAAGCACGGGTTCTGGTGATGCCACTGATCTGCTGCGGCCCTGGATGAGCAAAGATGTGGGTGAAGCCTGGAAACAAGGCTACAAGGGCGCTGGCACCACCATGACATTCGTGGATGACTTTCAGAGTAAAAATTTTCTGAGAGGCAAACTCGGGACAAAGAGTGAAAACTTGCTCCATGGTCAGTGGACCCTCAAGGAGGCCAGTTTGATTGCGCCCTCGGCCAACGTGGCGACGCAAGACTTCTATTCAGGGACATCTGTCCAATTGACATCCACCGGGTTGAACATTCTCAATCTGAGCTACGCCATGTACTATCGAAAGGGGCTCGATGCGTCAAAAATCAACTGGAGCCAACAAGAGTCCTCGATCATTGACCACGCGAAAAACGGCCTTGCCGTCGTTTCAAAAGCGGCAGGAAACGATGCTGTTCCGATCGGCAGGCCCAATAGGTCCGGCAATGTGGACTATTTGAATACGGCACTGCGTGGTGCAACCAGCGCTATTTACGTGGGCGCCCTGAGCAAAAATGGCGCCCCCACTGCCAAAGCCAGCTTGGCAAACTATTCGAATACCGCAGGCACAGACTTGACCACACAAAATCAATTTATCGTTGTGGGTGTCGACAACTCCAAGACTGGGCTTTCGGGCACCTCTTTTGCTGCGCCGGTGATCTCGGGCTATGCCGCCATATTGGGCAGCAAGTTCACACAGGCTTCACCCACAGACATCACCAACCAATTGTTGTCGACGGCGAGAATCGACACCGTTGTCAAATACAACCCTGCCACTTATGGCCGTGGAGAAGCAAGTTTGAGCAGAGCACTTGCCCCAGTGTCGATGAAGTGACCGACGCAGCCCCGACCCCTCCACGCCTCTGGGGTGGGCGAGGTGCCCATGGCCTTCATGCCAAACCTGCCTGACGGCGCCGCCCAAGCTGTTTTGACACGCAAGCTGCAGCGCGAACGGATTGCGCCTCTCAAATCCCCAGCTGCTTGGCCGCCAGCTCTTTCATGATCTCTTCGGCCCCGCCGCCAATCATCATCACCTTGACTTCGCGGTACACCCGCTCGCTCACCGTGCCGCGCATGTAGCCCATGCCGCCCAGCATTTGGACGGCGGCATCCGCGCAGTACTGCATGGTTTGGGTGGCGTGGTTTTTGAGCAGGCACACCTGCGCCACCCACTCGGCACCGGTCTGGCCCGCATCGGCTTGCTGCGTCACGGCATCCACCCAAGCCTGGGTGGAGGAGATGCGCATTTGCATGTCCATCAGTTTGTGTCGGATCGCTTGACGCTCGATCAAGGCCGCGCCAAAGGTCTGGCGCTGGCGTGCCCAGTTC